>JAJYIN010000157.1 GCA_021790075.1 Actinomycetes bacterium
ATCCTGCGGTGAGCCATGCCTGGGGTTCGGAGTCCCTCAGGCCCGGTGGACCCTGTTGCCGCCCGAGTTCTTGGCCATGTACATGGCCGTGTCGGCGCGGCTGACCAGATCATCCACTTCTTCCTCGTAGTCAAGCTGGGCGAGGCCGACGCTGAGGCTGGTTTTCGGGAAGGCGAAATCCTCGAAAGTCTTGCGGATGCGCTCGCCCACCTCGGCCGCCTCTTTCTCATCGCTGTACGGCAGGATCACCGCGAACTCGTCGCCGCCGTACCGGTAACCGGTGTCGACATCCTGGCGGATGCTGGCGGTGATTGCCTCGGCCACCCCCCGGAGCGCTTCGTCGCCCTTGACGTGCCCATGCTTGTCGTTATAGTCCTTGAGGTTGTCCAGGTCGACAACCAGCAGCGACAGCGGGTGTTTCTGGCGCTTGGCGCGGGCCATCTCCTCCTTGAGGCGGCGGTAGAAATGCCGGCGGTTGTAAAGGTGGGTGAGGCTGTCGGTCATGGACAGCTCCTCCATCTTTTTTGAGTGGGCGAAAGATTTCTCGTAGAGCCAGGCATTCTCGATGGCGACCCCGATCTCGCTGCCGATGGTCACCAGCATATCCATCATCTCCTCGGCAGCAAAACGGTCCTTCTCCCGGCTGATGACACAGAGGACGCCCCGCACCCGCCCCTTGGATTCCAAGGGTATGCCCACCATCGACCGGAACCCGGGATGATTTGCCAGCGTGCTGGTCCGGGCCTCGCTGGATTCGAAATCGGCGATCAGGATCGGCTCCCCCTTGAGCGCCACGATGCCGGGACAGTCCTCCCCGATCGGCGTCACCGAGAAATCGCTGACCATGTTCTCAGTGAACCCCTGGTGGACCATCAGGTTCATCTCCGCCTTGCGCTCGTCTGCCAGGAAGATGCCACCCACGTCAAGCTCCAGGAATTCCAGCACCTTGGCCAGGGAGTCGCGCAGGATGACGTCCAGGTTGAGCGAACGGCTGACGGTGGCGGCGATGCGGTTGATGGCCTCCAGCTCGCGGGTGCGTTCTTTGACCATCTGCTCGAGCTGCTCGGGGTATTCGCGCAGTTTCTGCTGCAGGCTGGTGATCTCGTTACGGGCATCGGCCAACTCTGCCATTAAGGCTTCGATTTCCTGGCTCTCCGAGCTGGGGATCGATTGCTCAGGACTATCGGTCATATTGGGATGTGTCGGGGGCCTTGAGGCCGCTTGAACAGGGACGGAATCCGATAGTAACACGGCTGGCACAAAGGGGCAAGAAACAATGAGAAAGAATGTCATCGGGCCAGGGATGAAGATGTGACTTCCCGGGGAGTTATTCAACCAATTGGAACATCCTTCATCAAGGATTGGGAATGCGATCACTGACCGCGCGCGGCTTCCTCTGCCTTGTTTCACTTGCGGAGCCGCGGAGGCGGCGGCCCGAGTCCGCGATGCCGGCGCACAGTTCGTGTTTAGCGGGCTCTGAATTGCACTTGATGCTGCAAACCGCTACAATGCGGCCTGCGGTCAGCGCAGGTCAGGTTTCCCATGAGGGACTCATGTCAGCCAGGCTGGCGGCGCTATTTCAGCGGTAGGGAGCCGGGTGATCGATCCGGACCCCAAGCCGCCTGTTTCCTCAGGCGAGGTAGCTCAGTCGGTAGAGCGCAGGACTGAAAATCCTGGCGTCCCCGGTTCGATTCCGGGCCTCGCCACCACGTATGCGCGTGTTTGCCCTCATCACTGCCCCGGCGGCGCAGCATCATGGCTGGTGAAAATGAGGACCGGCGTCGTTCTTCCTCACGGCCCCGGCGGCATGGTCAAGTCGCCACCATTCCACCCAGTAGACCGATGTCCTGCTGACGTTCAGGGACGGCGGTTTCATGAAGGCCCCGGCAGCACCGTACCCAGGACCTCGTTGAAATACCCGCTCCAGAGGACGCGTTGTGAGACCATGACATTGCCACCTGTAGAAACCACCTCGACCGGCCCGTTCATCATGCCGGGAAACTGTGGCGTCACTTTGCCGTGCGGCGAGATCGTACCCGACCCGCCCATGGCGGCCGGCACATCGGCGCCGCCGATCCGGATCTGGTAGTTGACGGGATTATCAGCCGGGTTGGCGATCAGGATCCAGTTGGTTGACTGCGGGCTCTTCATGTCATACCACGTCCAGTGGTAGTCGCTTACGAGCGCGGCGGCCGGATAGCCGGGCACCTCTTCGAACGACGGCCCGGCCAGGACCCGCTGCGAGCATATGACCGGCGCTGAAGCCGTCACCTCTACCGGCCCTTCCATCAGCCCCGGGAACACCGGCGTCACCATGGCGCCCCCCTCAATCGCACAACCGCCGGGCGGGCAGGGCTGGGGAACGCCGCCGATGCGGATTTGATAAGTAACTGAATTCGTGGGGTCGGGATTCGCTATCAGCACCCAGTTCGTGAAACCGGGGGTGCGCATGTCGTACCAGGTCCAGATGTAGCTGTCCGCCAGCTCCCCGGCCGGGATGCCCGGCACTTCGTTGAAAGCCCTGCCATAATTTGACAGAACCCGCTGCGAGGCGACGACATCGCGGGCGTCATCCGGCCAAGCGCCGCCGGTGAGGAACGCCTTCACTTCGACCGGTCCCCCCATCCTGCCCGGGAAGACCGGCGTCCATATCGCGCCCGGCGCCAGGTCGCTGGACGCCACGACCAGACTGCCGTCACCGCGATCCCTGAAAGAGATCTCCACGTGGACGCTGTCCGCTGGCGACGGGTTGGCCACCAGGACCCAGTCGGAATACCCGGGCGTCGCCATGTCATACCAGGGCCAGTAAAAATGGCTGGACTTCTTTCCCTCCTCCATGCCCGGCACCTCTTCCAGCGAGTTGCCGGCCCAGAGGATCCTTTGGCTCACGACCGCCGGATCGCCGGTGAGCGATGTGGCCACAACCGGGCCGCCGGCAATGCCGCCGAAGCTGGTGGCAAGCGTTTGTCCCGGTTGAATCGCCGGGCTGCCCGTCAGCGCCAGGTTCAGACTCCTGCCCTGCATGTTGAGGTCGACACCCAGATTCCGGCTGCTTGATGCCGGATTGGCAAAAAGCAGCCAGTCAGTGGCCCCCAGGCCGTCAAAATACGTCCAGTAGTAGTGCCGCCCGGCTGGCGGTGGTGCCGCGGGGAAATTCTCCAGCCCAACCCTGATGGTCTTGCATCCGAGCAAGGCATCGGCGCCGCTGCCGGTGTTGACTCCGTAGGCGCATACCTGGTTATCGCCCGGCAGCTTGGGCAGGTAGGCGGTGAAACCATGCTGCCCCCCGTATTCCGGGAATATGGCAGCGACGTCGCCGCGCGAATCCGCTGCGGCTGCCTGACCTGCGTCCTGGCCGTTGACGAAGAATTTGACATTTATATTATTTGCCGTATCAGGATCAATCGTCCAGCCGGAAGCCTCGATCTGCCCGCTGGGGTCAAAGCTGACATCTTCAAGAACGCCAAAAGGGTTCCCGGTGGTGACGACAGTGTGGCATTCTATGAGGCTGTTGACCCCGGGTCCGACATTGATGCCATAGACACAGGCCTGATGAGTACCGGGCGCGGCGGCGAAGCTCGCGCTGTAGCCGTGGTTGGGACCGTAGGCGGGATAGGCGGCGCCCACGTCCGGCCGGTTCTCATTGGCCAGCGCCAGCGTTGCCTGTCTGTCTGTCGATATAAATGTGCACGTCGATCGGGCTGGCCGTGTTGGGGTCGATCGCCCAGCCCCACAGCTTGAAGCCGCCGGGAACCGGCCGCGTGTCGTCCAGATATCCAAAGGGCGAGTCCAGGACCCGGTGGGTGGTGACGAACCAGGTCGGCTGCCAGTAGTTGATGCCCCACTCATAAATGGTAAGACCGCTGAATTCATATCCGGTATAGCCGTGGCCGATGATCGGCCGGTCTTTTACCTCGAAATGGAGATGTGGTGCGCTGGTCCCCGTGGTTCCGACAATGCCGATCTGCTGCCTGCGGCCCACAACCTGGCCGGGCGCCACCAGTATCGCCTGCAGGTGCGCGTACTGGGTGTAAATGGGATGCCCCTGCACCGAATGCTGGACGATGATGACGTTGCCCCAGGCGCCCGGGCCCACCCCGGTGAAGACGACCACACCCTCGGAAGCAGAGTATACCGGGTCCCCCCCATGGCCGTCGTCGTAGTCCTCGCCCGTGTGGCCTATGTAATAGAGATAGTCACAGCCAAAGCAGTTGTTCATGTCGAATCCCTCGTGATTCAGCTTGCCGCCGACGGGGAAATCAAATCCGGTGGAGACCGGGATGGCAACATCTGCCGGCAGGGGGTGCGCGGCCATGGCCGCGATATCGGCTGTCTGCCCGGGATCGCGGGCAGCGGACTGCCCGGCCGGGCCGGAGAGGTTCTGGCCCACGGGGTGGGACAGATTCACGGATGCGGAGCCTGCCGGGCTTCCCGGGTCCGGCTGGTTCCGCGGCAGGGGGCCGGTGGCGCCGGTGGCGGCAGCCTCAGGTACGGTTGGGGAAGCCGGAGTGCAGACAAACAGAAAAAACAGCATGCAGACTGCGCATGGAAAAATATGCCCCCAGGCTTTCTTCATTCTTCCAGTCTTTTCTGAAAGTTATCCGGCCTCCGGCGTCGGCCGGCCTGGGCACCATTCTATGAACAAGCAGGAGCAGCCGTCAACGGGCGGCGGGTTTCTTGAACCTTGCCGAGAGGAATTCTGACATTAGGTGTTCTTCCATCCATTATCTGATTTCCTTCCATTCCGGAGGCGGGTGATGTCGCCAGCCCGGAGAGGGTGAACCGGGTGGTGGAGCTGTTGACCAGGCATGAGCTCAGCAAGGACCCGCACGATTTCTTCGCCGCCTCGTGG
>JAJYIN010000005.1 GCA_021790075.1 Actinomycetes bacterium
TGTCGCCCCAGTAATTGCCGGCGGCGTTGACCGAATAGGTGGTGGCGTTGCGCACGCCCAGCAGCACGTTGGTGAAGCTGTTGCCGCTGATTGTCACCGTGCTCGCCGAAGGGTTGTCCTCCACCTGGATGCCGGCGGCGTCGGGAACCGGAGGCGTCTGAGTGGACTTGTGGTCGACCAGGTGGTCAATAATGTTACCGGACACGACCGCATTGGGAGTGTTTCCTTCCAGGCCGATGCCGTGAGCCCAGAGTCCCTCGAGGTTGCTGATGTTGTTGTCCTTGATCTGGGGCGCCACGGTCTGGCCGGTAGCGCCGGGTCCGGCATGGTTGATGATAATGCCATAGGCCCCGTGGCCTGTCGGCCAGGCACTTGTGTCGCTGGTGACGTTGGAAATCGTGTTGCCCTGGATCAACAGATTGGTGATATTCATCGATCCACCCGACCAGCCGACCGCGATGGCGTCAGCGGATTTCCCGGGTCCGCCCACGATCTGGCTGATGTGATTGTTCGTGATCGTGATGCTGTCAACGGCGGCGGCCGAAGATATCACCGCGACGCCCAGATTGGTGCCGCTCGTGCTGGCGTCGGCGCTGCCTACGTTAGTGACTGTGTTATTGGAGATGGTCAGGTTGCTGTGATCGGCGACATAGATGCCGGTCTTGCCCGACGAATTGGTGATCGTCATGCCGGAGATCGAAACGCCGTCGGCGCTGATTGTGATGGCGGTCCCTCCGGGAGCAGCCACTGTTGCCCCTGCCGCACCCGTCAGGTTCAGGGACTTGGTGATGTTGACGTTCTCAGGGTAGGTTCCCGCGGCCACGTCGACCGTGTCGCCGGCAGCCGCCTTGTTTATGGCAGCCTGGATGGTCGCACAGGCGTTTGCCGATGTCAGGCAATCGTTGGTATCGCTGCCGGTGGGCGCCACGTACACAAAACCAGCCGCCTTGACGACGCTGACCGATATGGCGGCTATCAGTATGCAGGTTAAAATTGATAAGAAAACTAGTTTTTTCATTTTCCCTTTCCCTTGCTAGTCAGACTTTTCTGAACGCGACTCGTTGCCTCATCCGTCTTGAACCTTCCGTCTTGAACCCGACCTTCCACCTCCTCCTTTACGCAGCGGTAGTCCACATCGCAAGGCCAACCCTGGGAAAAAAAGATGGTCTGACCCCCGCCCCAAGCTCCAGCCTCGCCCAGCCCGCAATTGGTTTGCAGTGCAGATTATTTGATAATCTGACTACATTTCTTTCAATTCATCAAACGTGAAAGCTTAACTATTGTACGCTTTTGTATTAGGATTGCATGATTTAAATTGTTCAAATTTATGATGCAATTTATCTATTTCCGAATAAATAGTGCAACATTTGTCATCATTTATTTGTCAAACTAAATATAGTATTTGTGGTATTAAACTTGCATATGAAACTTGTCAAGGGTTATGGAGGGCCTTTCGGGTGGGCAGATAGGGACGCGACGATGTCAGGGTTGCCCGGAGGCTGGAACGGATGCTGCGCCCGGAGGCTGGAAGGGATTGGTCCCCGTTAAACTGCTGCCCGGGGGGCCTGAAAGGGTTGCTGCCCAGGGCGGCTTGAAGAGAGTATTGCCCGGGCAGCTGGAAGTGGGTACTACCCCGGAAGGCCGGGCTTCATGCCGGCAGCACCGCGAAGAATTACCTCGTGCCAAGACCTAATTGATCTGCACGGTTGCGCTTCCGTTGACAACCGGTTTTCCGGTCGCGTCGAAGACGTTGGCGCTGTATTTGTATTCGCCGGTGTCGTTGGGGGCCTTGGTATCAGCCTTCCAGACCGTCATTCCGTTTTCCTCACCAGACTTGGTCAGGTCCACGTTCACGCCCATGCCTCCAACACCCGGCCTGATGTTCACGATGATGCTGTCTACCGGCCCCGTGGTCTTTGCCCACAGGGTGATCGGCTGGCCCCGGCCGGCCTCCGTTATCATGTCCTGGCTGCCCTCGAGGCTCATCCCCAGGAAATTCAGCCCGATGCCTCCTGACTGGCCTGCCGGCGGCGCGGCCTGAGCGCTGCCCGCGTCCATGCTTCCCGCCGGCACATTCACGGGCAGGGAAGCCGGCGCGCCGGCGCCCGCCATGGTGGAAGACAAAGCACCGGCATTCCCCTGCGCAGGAATGGTCCGCCCGGTCGTAAGAGAGGTATCGCCGGTTGAAGAGGAACCGCCGCCTGAAGAGGAACCGCCGCCGCAACCTGCCCAGGCCAGGGGGAAAAACGACGCCGCAACAGCAGCCGCCAGCAGCAGTAAGTAAAGTCTGATTCTTGCCATCCCGGTTCGCAGGCCTTTGCTTCCGTTTGCATGTTTTGCCGTAGAAGGAGTCGAATATATTTGTTTATGGAAGTTCATGTCAAACCGGGGGATTCTGCAACACTTCCTGAAAGGAGAGTGTCAAGTGAACCGGAAGAAACTCATCCTGGCAATCTGTCTGTTGATTCTGATGGTGCTAGCCGCCGGCTGCGCCCAGGCGAATCAGGCTCAGGGAACCCCGGGTTCCTCGGGAGTAGCCGGATTCTGGGCGGGCCTCTGGCAGGGATTCATCCTTCCTGTTTCCTTCATCATCTCCCTTTTCAAGAGCGACGTCGGCATCTACGAGATACACAACAACGGCAACCTGTATAACCTGGGATTTGTGATCGGCACCTGGATCATCTTCAGCGCCGTGCTGGCGTCGAAGAACAAGCGTTGAGAAAGCCGGCATGCCACACTGGTTTGGGTTTTCCCCTTATCCCCCAGGCGAAACATCCGGCGGCGTTCAGTTCGTGGCGGGGGGCGTGACTTTCAGCGTATTATGGCTGGAGTCGACCTCGATGATGTAGGCGTTTCTGATCACATCCTGGTCGACCTGGTCGCCGGCTACGTAAACCCGGATGTCGTTCCGGTTGTATTCCATCCTGATCGCGGGCTGCAGCGTCAGGTGCTCGAAGATGCGGTAGCCGGTCATCACCGGCATATCCTTGTAATAAAAGACCGCGTGCGGGGGTGGGTCGATGATCATCTGCCGGGTCTCCGTCAGGATCTGGCCGCTCTCCGCATCGGCGGCTTCCCAGGGATGCTCGTCTTTTTGCAGGGCTACAAAATAAAGAAGGGCCACGCAGCTGAGCAGGGCCACCCCGGGATACACCGCATATCTGAAGCGCCAGCGAAGATCAAGAACAACGATTGACACTATCGACAGGAAGGCGAATGCCGGCAGGAACAGGTAGCGGCTGTTTACCAGGTCCTGCCTGATACCGTCGATGAAGATGAAATGGAATATGGGCAGCAGCGTCGTGATCAGGAATATCCCCAAGAAAATGACGGCCCGGCGCGAGGCGGTTCTACCGGGCTTCCAGAGAACGAGGACAGCGCCAGCGGCAACGATGCCAAGAATCACCGCCAGCATCAGAGACAATAACAGCAAGTGTCCGTCGACATTCAACTGGTATACGGGAAAGACGAACGCCAGCGCCGAATAAAAAGTCACCTTGGCCAGTGGCTCTCCGAAGATCGGCTCTGCCCCCCCGATCCCACCAAATACCACATACCTGATCAACATATAGAAAACAAACATGACCAGGAGCGGCAACCACCGGTAAAGCACCCGCTTCGCGAAGGCCCACTGCCATATCCCATCGAGGAAAGGGCCGGAGCCGCGCCCATAGATCAGCTCCAGGACCGGTATCATCCCCAGCACGATGACGCCCGGCTCCTTGGTCATCAGGGCCGCCGCCACGGCTGCCATCGAACCCCAATAGGCCCAGCGCCGGCCCTTCATGAGAAAATCGTAATAAAGGCCGAGCGCCAGGAGCATGAATGAAAGGACCATGGGGTCGAAGCGGGCGGCCGACCAGGTGACGGTCTCGGCGCCGATGGGCGTCACCGCCAGCAGCAGCGCCGCAAAGAAAGCGGGCAGCGGCTTCACCAGCCGGCGCAGGAACCAGAATACCAGGCACACAGTCACGGAATCCAGGACGATGTCAAAGATGTCAGCCGGTAGCGAAGCCATGCCTGCGAGGCGGTATTCCACCCACCAGGTGAACATGCCCAGCGGTCTCAGATAGACGACCTGTGCACGGAACAGGGCCCAGAGGTGCGAGAAGCTGATGTCCTTGACCTGGCCTAGCAGCCAGTAGTCATCGCGGACGAGGGGATCGCCGAGGGTATGGACGTAAGCCAGCAGCACGACTGCCGGCAGCAGCCCGTAGACGGCGAGGGTTGCGTATTTTCTTGAGAATGCCATTCGATTCGCAAGTAAAAGCCCCCTCTGCGCGCCATGGATGCCTCCCCTTTTTCGGCTCAAATCAGACCGGAAAAAGTTGCTGACGACTACGATAAATATAGCAGAAAGCGCCGCCGGAAACCTGTCGCTGCTTCCCTGCCTTCCTACCAGGGATCAGGCCCACCCGGTTCCAGGGTGGGCTGGTCCAGAAAGGTGAGGATCTTCCGGAGCCGCCGCTTGGTGTCATTGGAGCAGCTCTTCAGGCGCTCGATTGATTCCCGCGGCAGCTTGTCATTCGCGGGAGTCATGGCATTTTTCAGGCCCAGCACCTCGCGCTCCAGCCGCTCGATGCCGGAAAGGATCTGCCCGTGCGTCGCCGCCGACAGCTGCTCCCGCTGGCGGGCCAGCGTGCGGGCGACGGCGTCCTTCTGCATCCCCTCCAGCTGATTGATGAACTTGACGAAGAAGCCGACCGAGATGGCGAAGAAGATATTGCTGGTGATGTTGAGGAGAATCATCTCGTTCCGGGAGCCGGCCAGCCCCGGGAGGGGCGGCGCCAGCAGGCTGGCGGCGATGATGCCCGCGCCCACCAGCAGCGAGAGGAAGATGACGCGACGGCCGCTCAGGAAATAGGCGGCAAGTACCATGAAAAGGTTGGTGGTGTCAACAACCATCAGGGGGAGCTGCCGGCTCCAGGTGAGGTAGAAGAGGAAGGAAAACAGCGCCGCTTCGATCACCAGCAGCCAGGGCCGCTTCCTGAGAAAATGGTAGATCGGCCGGCGGAAAAAGCTCCAGACGAGCGTATCGGCCAGGACCACAAGGGTTATGACGATCATGGCCGGGTCGGTGATGAGGGCCACCGGCAGCAGGGCTGTGCGCACCAGCTGGATGCCGGTGCCCAGCTGCTTGGCGCGCACCAGGGTGTTATAAAAGCCGCCCTGGTTGCCTTCGCCGATATTGAGGATCTTGCCGATGATGCTGCGGCCCTTGCTTTCCCGGGCTTCCAGCGTGATGCTGGTGCCCTGGCCGGGGGCGCTGTCCAGCCGCAGCTCGCTCCCCAGCAGCTCCGCCCTCTCGGTCATCCCCCTGATCCCCTTGCCGCCTTCCTCCTGCCGGCGCCGGAGCGTTTCCGCGGCAAAGCCGGCGCCGTCATCGCTGATGCTGAAGACGACGCGTCCCCTGCGCGAGCCAACGGCGATGTTGAGGTTACGCCCCCCGGAATGCCTGACCGCATTGGCGGCCGCCTCTTTGAGAATGCCGATGATCTCGCGGGCAACCTCGGGACTGATATCCGTACTCAGCCGCGAAACATCGAGGTTCACGCGCCAGCCCGCCTCTTCCAGGCCGTTCTTGATATCTTTCATCGCATCCGCGATATCAACGTCAGGCTCATCCAGGCCCTTGACGATCCGCGCCAGCGTCCGCGTCGCCCGCGCGTATCCGGCTTCGAGGAACTTGAGGTAATGGGAGACCTTGACAGGGTCGGCCAGCTTCAGGCACTCGATGTTGTAGTGCAGCCCGCAAAGGGTGTTGCCAAGGTCGTCATGCAGCCGGCGGCGCAGGTGAAGCCGCTGGTTCTCCAGATGGGAATCCAGTTCCAGCGCCGAAACCCGGTACATGATGTAGGCGAAGCCGACGGCATAGATCCCGCGCATGTAATAAAAGGAAAGGACAGCCTGTATGTCGGAAGCGGAGTCGTGTCTGAAGACGGCGATCGATTCCGCAGCCAGAAAAGCCACGCTGAGGATGAACGTGGCCGGCAGCACATCCCGGAAGCGGATGGACATGAGATCCCAGCTGATCCACGATGTGTAAAAGGCAATCGGCATCAGCACGGCGCTGGAGCGCGCCGCCAGGAACAGCAAGAGAACGCCGGCGGCGATGTCAAGCGCGTGCAGCCGCGTTGTATTGACAGGACGCACATGCGTGGCAGCAAACACATAGAAAAGCGTGTAGAGCAGCCCGGCCGAAAAAACCAGCATCGCCCCGCGCGGCGAGCCGACCCACCGGGGGTTGAGGAACGCCATCAGCGGGATTTCCGCCAGGGCCAGGAACCGGGCCACGCTCAGGATCCACACCATCTGGCGGATGCGCTCCTGGTGACCGGATTCGTCGAGAAACTCGGGGTCTTGGGGAGGGTTTATGAGGCGTCTGATGACGTTACTAAAAAACACGGCTCCGAGCAGGTATTTCCGGGGACTGTCTCTATCTTAAACCAGACACGGCAATCGGTAAAGAGCCCGAAGGCATTAATGCCGGCCGGTGTGGTAACGGTCTCTTACGGGAATGATCGTAACGCCTGCACATTTTGAGCCTTACTACGGCGGCTAAATGACCATATCCTTTGAACTGCTTGTTTTAATTTCAATAGTTGGCGGCTTTATCGGAGCCATGAGTGGCATGGGCGGGGGAGTCGTCCTCGTTCCCGCTCTGACATTTCTCGGTGTTGATATAAAAAATGCAATTGCCATCAGCATGATATCCGTGATTGCCACCTCAAACGGCTCTGCCTCAGCCTACGTGCGTGATCGCATAACCAATCTCAAGGCAGGCATGTTCCTGGAAATGTTTACGATCGTGGGCGCCACGGTGGGGGCTTCAATTACCCTGGTCGCTCCACGGCAGCCGTTATTCCTTATTTTTGGAATCGTGCTGCTGGCTTCCTGGGCGACCCTGCTGCTGGAAAAAGGCGAGGGCTGGAAGCCCGCCGTTCATCAGGATGCCTTTTCCCGCTGGCTGGAGCTAAAAGGGAGCTACTACGACCAAGCGGCAGGTCAAACTGTCAGCTATCGGGGCATCCGGGCTTATATTGGCGGACCTTTGATGTTTGGTGCCGGCCTGACGGCCGGTTTGCTGGGCATTGGCGCCGGCGCGCTTAAAGTCATGATTTTCGACTTGGCAATGGGGCTGCCGCCAAAGGTTTCAACTACCACGAGCAATCTGATCATTGGCGTTACGGCTCTGGCCGGCACCAGCGTTTATTTTGCCTCCGGGTTAATCGATCCGGGCCTGGTAGCACCGGTAATCCTCGGCGTCGTTATTGGCGCCTTCGCCGGCACACGTTTGCTGGTTCGTATTTCCAATGTTGCGGTGCGCATTTTCTTTCTTTTTGTGATAGCAGCGCTGGGCGCAGAGATGATAATCAGGGGGCTGACGGGCTTAATTTGAGAAAATTTCCAATCAACAACTTGACGCCGCAACCAATTCCGCGAACCGCCAGGCACCTTGACATGGAGACCTTGGTTGGTTATCTCCTGCTTTTCGGCGTGGTCTTAAGCATCATCCTGATTGCTGCCGGTGTGGCCTGGTATCGTCTGCAAACCGGCAGACTGACGCTCGAATATCAGATATCCGACACTAACCTGTTCCAGTTTATTGGGCAGGATGCGCAACAATTATTTACCGGCGCTTTCAGTCCCCAGCTTCTTGTGAACCTCGGTATCGCCACACTAATATTGACACCATACTCACGTGTGTTTGTGTCAGTGCTCTATTTTGGGCTTGCCGAGCATAACGTGAAATACACGCTGTTTACCACATTTGTTTTCAGCGTACTCACTTTCAGTTTTTTCCGGTACTAGGACGCATCCTCATGAAGTCACTGTCGGTCGCCTGCAAGCAGGCTCTTGTTTTATGTCTAGTAATCTCTATATACTTATACTCTAATGAATGAGGACAGCGTAATACTCCAGATGCACGCAGAGGTCTGCAAGTCTTTTGCCCACCCTACACGCCTGGCTATCTTGAATGCGCTACGGGAAAAGGAAATGACGGTCACCGAAATGACCGAGGCGCTGGGAGTGGCAAAGGGCAATCTGGCCCAGCATCTGGCGATTCTCAAGCAACGTCAGATTGTCGCCACCCGGCGGGAGGGGATTAACGTCTACTACCACGTGACTGACCCGAAGATCATCCAGGCGTGCGAGCTGATGCGCAGCGTTCTTCTCAACCAGCTCAAGGCGACGGAACGGCTATCGCGCAGGGTTGGCACCGGATAGAAATGAGTGTAATTTTTTTCGAGTATAGTCTAGGATTATCGAGACATATATATTTTTAGTTTTCTAAACTGGGGGCGGTAATTATCGACGCCGATTCTGGAGGCAGTAAATGAAGTTCAGTGCCGTTGAATTTTCGGTAAGAAGACCCGTCCTGGTCATCGTTCTCGTCCTGCTGGTGACGGCCGCTTTCGCCACACAGTTCCCCCGGATCAAGACTGATACCGATCCGAACAACATGCTCCCGGAAAACTCGGATGTCAGACTGAGCAACCGGGAGGTGGAACAGACCTTCGGCCTCCATAAAGACATGATTGCGGTTGCCATCGTCAATGGCACGAGCGTGTTTAACCCCGCCACGGTCAACAGAATCGCTTCAATGACAAGTGAAATCCGAAACATTAACGGCGTGGCGGGCAAAGACGTGATGAACATGTTTATTGCCGCCAACACGCCGGTACCGCCAGGTGGCTTTTCCAGTGAGCAAACCGGTTCCATGAAAAACATGTTCATGGCCAACCCGCTGATGGTTGGCCGCTTTGTATCCGCTGATGAAAAAACCACAGCGATTTACGTGCCCCTGGAAGAAGGCGCAAACGGCAAGGAGGTGGCCGATTCCATCAGGCGGCTGGTCGGGAATGACCAGACAGGAGACACCTTTTATGTCGCGGGCGATCCCGTGGCCAGGGACACATTCGGCTCGCAAATGTTTATCCAGATGGGGCTCTTCTCCCCCCTGGCGGGCCTGGTCATGATGCTCATGCTGTATCTGATGTTCCGCAACTGGCCGCTGACTTTCTCCGTGATGGGAGTGGCCATGATCAGCATCGTCTGGACCCTGGGGCTGCTGATCGGACTGGGATATCCCGTGCACATCATGAGTTCCATGATCCCGGTATTTCTGATGGCCATCAGCACCGCCAGCATCCACATTTTCAATGAGTTTTATTTCTGCTGCGGTGAGATGGAGCAGCGCCGCCAGGCAATCATGAAAACGATGAAAGTTGTCGGACCCCCCGTACTCTTCACCGCGCTTGTCGCCGCCATTGGCTTTGCGGTCCTCGGCGTCGGCAACATCATTCCGGTGAGGGTCTTCGGATTGTTCGTGGCCTTTGGTATCGGCGCCATAGCCCTGCTTTCCTTTACTTTCCTTCCCGCCGTCATGGCGCTTGCCGGCGAACGCTCGCTTCGCCGGGCTGCGGGGCGCGAGGCTCCGGAGCGCAACAGGGCCGGGGCAATTCTTCGAAAGGCCGGTCAGTTCGCGATAAACCAACGGGTGGCCGTGATCGTCGCCGGGCTTCTGCTGGTGGGGCTTTCCATTTGGGGAATTACCAAGATACGTCTTAACAACAACATGGTGGCGTGGTTCAAGAGCGGCAGTGATATCAGGGTGGCGGACAGGGTGATAAATGACAATCTCGGCGGCTCTTCCTCGGCATATATCGTTGCCGATGGCAAGGGCCCTGGCGCTGTTGCTACACCTGAGGCATTGAGGTATATCGAGGGCTTACAGAAAGCTCTGGTGCAGCTGCCGGTAGTGGGCAATACATATTCCGTTGCCGATTCCGTGAAGATGGCGAACATGATGATGAACGGAAACAGCCCGGCCGGCTTTATTCTGCCATCGGCACAGGCGCAGGCAACGCAACTGCTCGCCTCCGCGCGTCCTGCTGATATTACTGCCGATCACAGCCAGGCGAACATCCAGGTTCAGTTGAAAACCTGGGATGCATCGGCAATGGATAATGTCATCGACGAGGTCAACAAATATACGGCGGCAAATCCCGCGCCTGCCGGCATTACCTTTAAGCCCGCCGGTATCGCCTACTTCAACAAGGTGTGGAACGATGAAGTCCTCGGTGACATGATCCGGGTGTTCATAATCGGGGTGTCGATCATCTTTGGCGTCCTGATCCTGGTGTTCCGCTCACTCAAGTGGGCGGTAGTCAGTTTCATCCCGCTCCTCTTCACCATCCTGATCATTTACGGCGCGATCGGGTTTATGGGCAAGGATCTGGACATGCCAATTGCGGTTCTGTCGACCCTCTCCCTGGGCCTGGCTGTTGACTTTGCGATTCACTTTGTCAGGCGCTACCGCCAGCACCTGAAGACCGAGACCAATTTGGACCAGGCGCTCGTCTGGACGGTCGCCCGGCCCGGGAAAGGCATCATCAGGAACGCCATCCTGTTCTCAGCCGCCTTCTCAGTGATGATCTTTGCGGCGCTGACGCCGTACATAACCGTGGGAATCTTCATCATGTCCATCATGATGGTGAGCGCGGTGCTGACGATAGTTTACCTCCCGGCTCTTATCCGCCTGTTCGGGCTGAGGTGAGCAGCAGGGTGCGGCGACCAAGGCCGGGAAATGGCTATGAACCGCCGCAGCAGCCATGTGAATAATTGCTCAGAAATTATTGGCCAGGCCCGGACATGAATTCCGCCCGCGATGACATAAGTTGGGATAGAATCGAACTGCTGAAAATAATGGGACATCCTTTGCGGATCGGAATCCTGGAAAAGCTCGAGTATGGGCCCAAGAACGTTACAGAGCTTGGCAAGATACTGTCAGCAGCGCAACCTCATATATCGCAGCAACTGGGGCTATTGGGGCGGGTTGGCCTGATTGATTATTATATTGCTGGTCAGCAACGCTTTTACTTCCTCGTCAACCCGTTCGTGCCCGACCTGCTGAGGCTCTTGCGTAAACAGTACAGGAAAAAACTGGACCCCCCACGGTTTAGCGGGATGTAAGGATAGGAAAATCACTCGGTAAGGGAAAACATTAAGCTACGAGGACGAGGAGGCGCAAATGAATAAAGAGAAAAAACCGCGCAAGTTTGTATCAATCATGTGTTTTCATGACGAGATGTGCCAGGTGTTCAACGCGTTGATGACGGCGCAGAGCCTGCTCAGGGCCGGCTCGAAAGTGACCATCTTTTTCGGATCGCGGGGGATCAATGCCGTCCATAAAGACAAGATAGACAAGCTGGTGTGCCTGCCGGACCAGCCCCAGGAAGTGCAGGACGCGGTAAACAAAAAAATGGAGGAGATGGACCTGCCGGAGATCAGCCTGATGATGGAAACCCTTTACTACGAGGGAGCCACGCTGCTTGCGTGCCCGCTCAACCTCAATGTATTTGCCATGAGCGAGAAGGATCTGGTGCTGGGCGTAACCGTAGCCGATCCGGCGACCTATTACAAAGAGGTGATGATGGCGGCCGACATGAACCTGGCGTTCTAGAAAATCATTATTTTCCCCGCCCTTGACCTTGACAATGAAAAGCTCTTCGCCTAATAATTAAACATCCATTTGAATATTTGAAGAATCGATGCCTGTGCCCTCTTCTTCCCGCAAATTCAAAGACGCCATTTACGAACAGCTCTCGCAGCTCGGAAAATCGCTGTCTGCCGGGCCGCGGCTGGAGATCCTCGACCTGCTTTGCCAGGGTCCACGGACGGTGGAAGCCCTGGCCAAGCAGGCTGGGCAGTCGGTGGCCAACACGTCACATCACCTGCAGGTACTCCGAAGGGCCCGGCTGGTGGAAGCCGAGAGGGACGGCGTCCACGTGACCTACAGTCTGGCGGGTGAAGAAGTATGCGCCTTCTTTATCGCCCTCCGCGGCCTGGCCGAGTCGCGCCTGCTTGAGATCGAGCAGGTCACCCGGCAGTTTCTTCAGGAACGTGGCGTCATGGAAGCGATAGACCGTGAGGCTCTCGTAAGCCGGGTCAAAGATGGCGAGGTAACCGTCCTGGACGTGCGGCCGTACGAGGAGTACCAGGCCGGCCACATTCCGGGCGCCATGTCCGTGCCGCTAGCCGAGCTGGAGCGCAAGCTGACGGTGCTGCCGCGAGACCGCGAGATCGTCGCCTACTGCCGCGGACCCTACTGCGTGCTTGCCATCGAAGCGGTCGAGCTGTTGCGCAAAAACGGCTTCAAGGCCACGCGCCTGACGGAAGGCGTGCCGGACTGGCGCGCCCTCGGGCTTCCCGTGGAAACCAAACAATAGCAAAGCTGGATACCAATGTCAAAAATTCCAACTTCTAAATCAAATTACAGCCGGTCTGATCAGCTTCAGAAAGGAGAGACTGCAAATGAGAGTTCTTGAGGAAAGTTACAAAGGTGTTTCGGAAGGAATGGAGATCCCGCTCAAAGAGCTGGGTCTTCCGGCGCCAGACAAAGGTTTGCTAATCGTCTTCTGGAAAGGCCAGTGACAGGGCTGCCGGCGGGAGGCTCCCGCCATAAAGCGCCTGTATGAGCGCTTCTCCTCCAAAGGATTTTCGGCCGTGTATATCGGCCCTTATGAAACGAAGGAAACCTGCCAGCAATGGCAGGAAGAGTATCAGCTGCCTTTCGAGGTGGTTCCAGATGAAGACGGTACCATTTTCAAACAGCTTAGCAATGGCTGGGTGCCCTACTCCATTCTGGTTGGCCCGGATGGCAAAGTGATCCTGTGGGAGAGCGAGTTTCAGGAGGCAGGCTTTTCAGCCGCGGTTGAAAAGATCTATGAGGAGCCAGGCGAAGCGGAGGTTGAGGAAGCACCCGTCGAGCTGGCCCTGCGGGCCGGCCGTGGATGGGGGGCCAGAATTTTGATTCTGGGCGGCGGCGCCGGCGGCCTCGTGGCAGCCTATCACCTGCGCAAGAAGCTGCCCAAAGGCCACAAAATAACGATTCTCGACCGTGAGCCCAACCATCTTTTCCAGTCTTCCCTGCTCTGGCATGCGGTGGGCATGCGCCGCGCCGAACAGATACAGCGGCCGCTGGCCGACCTGGCCAAAACAGGCGTCGAATTCATCAATGAGCCGGTTGTCCAAATAGATGTACGCCGCAGGCAGATAAGAACGTCAGCACAGGAAATCGATTTTGACTTCCTGATCGTGGCCCTGGGTGCGGAACTGGCTCCGCAGGAAGTGTTAGGGTTTGAAGAGATGGCGCTCAATCTCTACGACGTAGAGGGCACCGCCAAGATTAACGCTGCTCTTAACACATTTTCCGGCGGAAAAGTCGGCGTGCTCGTCACTGACATGCCCTTTAAATGCCCCGCGGCGCCATATGAGGCGGCTCTCCTGGTCGATTCCTTCCTGCGCAAAAAAGGCGTACGCGAGCGGTCTGAGGTGCACATCTTCACGCCGGAGCATCAGCCGATGCCAATCGCCGGCCCGGCGATGGGTGAATCTATATCAAAGGTCTTACAGAAACGCAATATTCAGTACCATCCGCTGTTTACCTTCGAATGGATCAGCCCGGGCGACCGCACCATCGTCCCATCCAGCGGCGAGCCCCATCAGGTTGACCTCCTGCTTGCGGTTCCTCCCCACCGGGCTCCTGAGGTAATCAGCTACTCCGGCCTGATCGGCTCATCCGGCTGGATGCACGTCGATCCACATACGATGGAAACGGAATACGAAGGCGTATACGCAATCGGCGACGTCAACAACATCAGGCTGGCCAACGGTAAGAATCTCCCCATGGCCGGGGTATTCGCTCATTACGAAGCCAAGGTCGCGGCAGAGCGCATCGTCGCCGAGATCGAAGGAAGTAAACCTGAGGCATCGTTTAACGGGAGAGGCTTCTGCTGGCTGGAGCTGGGAGGCGGCAAGGCCGGCTTTGCCGCCGGCAATTTTTATGCGGATCCCGAACCCAACGTGCGGCTGTATCCGCCGCTGCGTCCCTGGCACTGGAGCAAGGTCCTGTTCGAGCGGTGGTGGCTCAGGCACTGGTTCTAAACATCCAGCCTCAGCCGGGAGCGAGATGCCGGATACTCTCCAAACCTGGTTGCTTCAAGGTTTCACCGGAAAGCACCGAGGCGCCAATCAGTTCTAGGAATTGACCTTTCGACAGATTTAGAGCCCCCGGCTGGCAGGGCTTTCGCGGCATCAATCGCTATTTTGACAGCGGCGCGTTACTCTGAAAGTGCTTACGGATAGCTGAAAGTTGCCCCGCAGAGGTCGGTGGCGCTGGCGGAGTTTACAACGCGGAACCCCTGTATGCCTGCGGGGACGTCGTACTTTACCGTCACCGATCCGCTGCCAGCAGCCGGGATGTTGCCGATGAGAGCCGGCATGGCGCTGGCCAGAACAACGCCCTGGCTGGCCGTGCTGCCCGTCAGCGCAGCGTTTATGGCGTCGCTGACACCTGCATTGGAAACCGTCCAGGTCACTGACAGAAGACGGCTTTGATAATCAGTATAGCTGGCCCAGAAGGGGTCCGGGGCGCCGAGAGTCAAAGCCGGTCTGCCGCATGCCGGCACTTCAATCGCGCCGATATCCCATTTGGCGACGCCGTCTCCATCGCCGTCCGCGGGCCGTGACATTCCCCGTTGATCAACTGCGGGAGCGCCTGCGCCAATACCTGCGTCTATCGCCGGGCTGCCGGCAAGCAGAGCACGGGTATCGGTCGCGCCCCCGTTGTTCTGCAGAGGGCCAAGCAGTGGGGCGGTATTCCTGAGGTCGGTCCCCAGGGAAAAGCCGCACGTGTTGCCGCTGTCCAGGTTACCACCAGCGGAAGCCGTGGGTGGCGCAGCATCCGTAAGCGCGCTGCAGTTGGCGGGAGCTCCATCAGCTACCAGTGAGTTGAGAACATTGAGCGGGCCGCCATTGCGGTAGATGTTGCCGCCGGCGCCGGCGCCATCTGAGCCATAGCTGCCGCTGCTGCCAACACCGCCGCTGCTGCCGCTGCTGCCATCAGGGTTACCCCACGTTCCCCGTCCGCCGAAACCGCCAAAGCCGGGCCACGGACTGCCGTAGCCACCACTGCCCGCGGGGCCCCCAGCAGCTGTATTGCCAACAATAGTGTTGTTAGCCAAATGGGCGCTCATCTTTTCGGAGATGAACGCGCCGCCGTTAGCGTTGCCGCCACCGCCGCCCGTCCCGCCGCTGCCGGCGTTACCGCCATTGCCGCCGGCGCCTCCCGAGCCGCCCGGTGCGGAAGACGGGCCAGGGTTACCCGAAGTGGCATTCCCTCCGTTGCCGCCGTCACCACCCGCGCCGGCTGCACCGCCGTTGGCGTTATTGCCAGAAAGAGTGCTGTTGGTGATATTCACCGCACCCCTGGCGCCGCCTCCATTGCCAGAGCCACCCGCGCCTCCAGGGCCGCCAGAGCCGCCGTCGCCGCCGTCACCACCATTCACGCCACTCATGGTGGAATACCAGCCAAGCCCTCCATGACCGCCGTTGCCGCCGGTCCCTCCCACGCCGCCGGCGGCATTATTGCCGGAAAAAGTGCTGTTCGAGATGCTCGCAGATCCGCCGGAGCCGCCCCCGTAACCACTGCCAGCGTTGCCGCCTGTGCCGCCATACGAGGCGTCGTTGTAGTAGGTGTACGTCAAACCATCGCCGCCACGGCCGCCTTTGCCACCAGCTCCGCCTATGGAGCTGTTGTTGGAAAATGTGCTGCCGGAAACGGTGCCGTCGCCGTCCATGCCGCCACCGCTTGCATCCCCCCCATTTCCGCCGACTCCGCCGCATATCCATGTGTAATAGCCGACATAACCGTCCGCACCACCGCCGCCGCGGCCGCCCGTGGCGATGTTGCTGTTAAAGTTACTGCCGGTGACCGCGCCGCTGCCGCTCACGGCCGCGCCGAGGCCGCTGCCACCCATTCCGCCGGATGCGCCACTCACGTCAGCGTTGCCGCCAGTGCCGCCGGTAGCTTTCTCACCGGTGAATGTGCTGCCCGTTATCTGGAAAGTGCTACCAATACCTGCGCGGATGCCGGCACCGGCGCCTGCGCCACCGGAGCCGTTGACCCCACCGGTGCCACCCTGGGCGCCGTCATTGGAAAAATTGCTGCCCGAAACAGCCAGCGTGCCGGCCACGATGTAAATACTTCCGCCAATGCCATCACCGCCGTTGCCGCCGGCAGCGCCCTTGCCTCCGGTTGCCTTGTTGCCAGAGAAAGTGCTGCCCGTCACCGAAGCTGAGCCGCTGAGGACGAAGATCGCTCCACCCGCGCCCGGGTCTCCTTCACCGCCGTTAGAGGCCGGGTCGCCATCGGCGCCGGTGGCTTTATTGTCAACGAAGACGCTGTTGCTGACCGTCAGCGATCCGGTGCTGTAAATGGCCGCGCCCGACGCGGCTGAATTGGCGAGGAAAGTGCTGTCGCTGATGTCGAGGAAGCCCTGATTTTCGATGCCGCCGGCTCTGGCGCCGCTTTTCCCGTTGCTGATCTGCACTTCTTCGAGGGTAAGGGTGACGCCGGGATTGACCAGGAGGATGCCGGTGGGATTGGCGGCCATCAGGTTCAGGGTCCCATTCCCGTGAATGTGGAGATCCTGGCTTATGGTCCTTCTGGCGTCGATCGTCAGCGGCAGCGTGATATCCACGCAGTCAAAATCTACATCGCCGCCCTCCGCGATAGCCTGATCGAGGCCGGCCTGGTTGCATGAGTACGTCGTAAGTGGAGCCGCCTGCAGGGTTGCTACAGGCAGGAGGACCAGAATCAGCAGGAGCGCCACCAGCAATGAGAACACCAGTAGCGTTGGGCACGAGAATCGTCCGGCTTTCTGCAATTTTCCACGACCGTTCTGATATTTGAAGCAATATAGGCAGGATGCTTAAATTCTGGCGCAAGTCAAGGGTACAACGAATTGGTTCCTCACGCAAATGTAACCTTGGCCTTGTTATTGAGCCCCTCGACGGTGCCGTTGCTGATCGGTGATCTGAAGTAGTTCATCAAGTCTTCCTCATGGCGCCTGAGCATCCAGGCGAAGTCCCGCATTGGTTCAAGCCGGGAATGAGTAGCCCACCGGAACCACTTATCCAGGTAACGCTTGGCCCACGCGGGCCGGCGGTAATCCCAGCAGCCGCGAAAGGCTTCCTTAAGCAGGTAGGCGCGGTTGATTTTGAGGTTAAGCTGCTCCAGCTCCGAGAGGCGCAGTTGCTGACTGCCGGTCAGATTATCCGGGTTCTTCAGCCAGATGTAGCGGGTCTTTGTCACGAGCTCCTTATGTTCCTTGCCTTTTCCCGGATCTCTTCGCGCCTTACCTGATCCACGGCCCGCATCAGATGCTGGACGATATGGAACTTGTCCAGCACCAGCACTGCCTGGGGCGCTCTTTCCTTGACGGTATCGATGTAGGGCTGCCACATATCCGAGCAGACGCCCTCAATCCTGGCGGTGCACTCCTCTCCAAACCAGTCAAAAAACGCTGCCAGCGACTTGCGGGCGCGGCCCTCGCCGCTCCAAAGCAGGCGGTGGTCTTTAAGGTCATAGACGTTGGTAACGTAGACATGTCCCCGCTGGCGGGAGATCTCGTCGATGCCGCTGTGGGTTATGCCCGAAAGATCACGACGGGCCAGTCCATGGGCCACCGCCTCACCCACCGCCGCGGCCACGGTGCTCCAGGCACAACCAAACAGAGTCGCCACTTGCTGCCAGGTGAGGATCCTGGCCCAGGTGGCCAGGATCACCATCAGGGCCCGTGTGAAGCGCCTCTTGCCCGAAACCCACGGCATCGCCTCGGCATGGACAGAGCCGCAGCGCCCGCACGCCACCCGGCGCGGCCTGTAGATCAGCCACACCGCGATTCCCCACAGCGGCACATGGCGGAAACGCCTGAGCGGGCGGGTGTCACGGTAGGCGGCTGGCTCTCCGCAAACGCCGCAGCGGGGCGCAAAACGCCTGTCCGGCATCAGTTTGGCTTCCAGTCCATCTGTCACTTTCTCTACCGAGATCACCCGTCTCTTTGATCAAACTTTCTACCAGCATGGGTCTCCTCTCAGGTACTTGGTTGGCATCAACACCCCCAAGTATCTGATGAGACCTGTGCTTTTGGCTAGTCAGCGGTTAAAAAAGTTGCACCGATTCGCGAGAGGAACCTTAATTGTAAAGTTCACGTCCTGAAATTGCTGAAAAAAGCTAACGGGTTGAGCCTTTGCCGGTGTCTATGCTAGGGCTGGGCAGCGCCAAACTACAACAGGAGGCTCAACCCATGAAGTGATTCCTACCTTCGAAGCAAACCAGAGAGACGCTGAGGCGGAAGCTCAAAAGGCTTCGAAGGTGTTTATAAAAATCTGATTTTGGAAAATTGGTCCCAGGATTAACGACATCTGACTCATTCGCTATTCAAAACAGCCGGTCAACGCCATGCATGAAAATGTTTCAGTAAATCTGGGCAATCTGCTTCTTTCGATTTCAGATGCGCTTGACCTGATAGACCCCACCCTGGCGGCACACCAGCAAAGAACGGCCTTTATTTGCTGGGAGGTTGGCAGGGCTGCCGGTCTTTCTGAACAAGACACCCAACAATTATTTTCAGCGGCTCTACTGCATGACATTGGGGCATTAACTCCAGAGGAAAAAATCAGCATCCATAATAACGAGGTGGAAAATCTGGAAACCCACTGTGTTTTCGGGAACCTGATCGTTGAGGACGTTCCAGCTATCAAGGATTCCGCGCAAATCATCAGACATCACCATCGAAAGTGGGCGGATTGGGGAGAACCGATTGATACCCCGCTGGTTTTGAAATCACAAATTTTGGTTCTCTCGGATCTGGTAGAGCGAAGTTTAAAGCGTAACAAATACATCTTGCATCAAAGCGATGAGCTCATTTCCGGTACCGATGCTTTAAGCGGGACAACGATACACCCGCTGGTTGTTGATATTTTCAAGGAAGTAGCCCAACGCGAGGAATTCTGGCTGGATTTGACGTCATCCCGGCTTTATTCGCTGCTCCTTAATTTTGGGCCGTTCCGGAAAGTGGACATTGATTTTGAAAATATTTTCTCGTTCACTGACTTGTTCCGAGTCATTATTGATTTCAGATCCCATTTTACCGCCACCCATTCATCCGGGATTGCCGCCTCTGCGGTAGCCATGGCTGGCTCCCTCGGATTTACGGAGGCAGAACTGGCGCTTATCGGAATTGCCGGTTACTTGCATGACTTGGGCAAACTGGTAATTCCAAATTCGATCCTGGAGAAGCCCGGCAGCCTTAACAAAAATGAATATGCGATCATGAAGCAGCACACGTACTTCACTTACATGATCCTGAACACAATCAGCGGCTTGGAACAAATCGCGGAATGGGGTGCGTATCATCACGAAAAACTGGATGGCACAGGCTATCCTTTTCATTTTTCTACCAAAGAAATACCTTTGGGTTCAAGAATATTGGCAATAGCGGATATTTTCACCGCCCTGGCTGAAGACAGACCCTACCGGAAGAGATTGGGAAAAGCCGAGATCAAAGATATCTTGCTCGATATGGCCAATGACGGCAAACTGGACAAGAAGGTAGTAAAAACGCTATTTGATAACTACGACGAGATTACAAAACAGATGCAAGACGCCCAGACAGCGGCGATGGAATTCTACGAGCAGCGATTCTCAAAACGAACGAAAGAATCATTTGGATAGCGCAGATGCAGTCAGGCGGGAGCTCCCGCTGGATTACTGCCCCCAAACCTCATTGAAAAATCCGTTGAACAACACCCGCTGGGAGGCAAGTGAATCGGCGCTGGTGGTCTTGGAACTATCAGTCCATGACTCGACGTCAACAGGCCCACCAAAGACACCCGGGTAGGTATGGGCTATCAAGCCTCCGGCGCTGACGCTGCCGCTGTCCACCAGGTTGCCCGCCACCCTGACTTCATAATAAATCGAGGAGCCTGTCGGATTGGCGACAAGCACCCAGTTTGTCATGCCTGGCGTAACTTGGTCATACCATGTCCAGGCATAACGGGAGACGAATGAATTGCCAGCTCGTCCGGGCACCTCCTCAAAAGATGGGCCCCACAAGGTGCGCTGCGTCGCGATCGAATTGGCGGGGGTAGCGCCTGGGTTGGCAGGGTCCGTGAATGTCGACACCTCAACAGGACCGCCGATGGTGCCGGGGAAAACCGGCGCCACGCTTGCTCCCGGGGCAATGGGTCCACCCGCGGTGACAACCTCGGTGCCGGCAATCCTGATCGTATAGTAAATCGGAGCACCTGCGTTGGGAGGGTTGGCAACCAGTATCCAGTCGCTGGTGCCGCCAATCATGTCATACCAGGTCCAATAGTAACTGGACGAAAGCGTTGCCGCCGCTATGCCGGGCACCTCGTTGAAAGCAATACCCCCGTTTGAAAGCACTCTCTGGGAGGCCATCACCCGTGAGGGCTCGGTCTTGGTGTTGTCAGTCCATGCCTGCACCCTGACCAGGCCTCCGATGAGTCCAGGGAAGGTCGGCGTTACCTTGCTGCCCGGTGGAAGATTACCACTGGCCCTCACCGTACCCGCGATTGAAATCTCATAATAGACTTGATAACCGTTCGGGTTGGAAACCAGTATCCAGTCGGTCGTGCCCGAAGTATGCTGGTCATACCAGGGCCAGTAGAAGAGGTTGCTGAGCGCGCTGCTTTCCGTGCCGATCACCTCCTCCAGTGAACTGCCTCCCTGAGGCCAAAGTGTGCGCTGGCTGGTGACGACAGAGCCGCCGGCGCGCGAATCAGCCACCACCGGCCCATTGACAATGCCGCCGAACATAGAAGTTATGATGCGGCCCGCTGGCACCTGTCCAGCCTGGTAACCAGCAAGAGGCGGCAAAGTCAAGGGACTGCCGGCGATATCCAGATCAAACCACACATCCGTGGTCGAAAAGCGCTGGTTGCCCAGCAACACCCAGTCATAACTATTGACATCGTCATACCATGTCCAGTTGTAACTTGAAATTTCGAAAGGAAGAGTCACGGGCTGGGGGTCACTGCCGCCGGTAAAGTTGTATGCGGCATCGCAAATGCCGTCGGCATTATTGTCGTGACAACCCTGGGCGGGACTGTTGAAGTCGCTCCAGTAATTTCCCGGACTGGTGCCCCCGTAGAATATATTGCCGGAGCCCCCGCTGACATAAGCCTGCGTGGCATTGCTCAGGATTACGTTGTTGGAAACCTCGTTATTGGAAGAGCCGTTTAGGTAGACGCCATACGTGTTGCTGCTGGAAATTTTATTACCACGAGTCAAGCAACTGTTCGAGCCCGAAAGAAAGATGCCATTCGGGTTCCCAGCCACAACGTTACTGAGCGTTTGCAGGCTGGTACTGCTTTGCAGCAGAATGCCATCGCTGGTGTTATTTTGGACCGTGTTGCCAATCAGGGTGTCTCCCGTGCTGGTGGCAACATAGAGCCCCGCCCGGGAATTCGAATCACTGGTGTTACCACTTACCTTGTTGGAACCAGAAGTATTTAAAGAAATGCCATCACGGAAATTGCTGGTTGTTGTATTGTTCAATATGTTGTTACTTGTGGCGTTCGTAAAATAAATGCCGTCCTGGAACTGGCGCACGTTGAGATTCTTTATCGTTACTCCAGTCCGGGTATCGGCCAGGACGCCGCTCTCATTGGTGGACACTTCACCCGCCAGGACATGGCCGGCGCCATCAACGGTGACGCCGTCACTGCCAAACTCGATCCCTGCCGACCCGGCCATGGTGACGTCACGGTTAAGGATGCAGGTCTTGGTCATCGTGTTCCATGTGCCGATCTGGGAGCAGTCGCCACCCGTATTGGTCACGACTATAGGCGAAAAGTTTGCATTTCCGTATGCCACTTTGAAACTTGTTCCGTCCGGGGAAAGCGGCGAGACCGATGCCTCAACCGCCCCCGAAGGCGAAACCATCGTGATGCTCTCGTTCTGCCAGGCAGGATCATTTATCGCGCCCGTGTGCCCGTTCAAGGTCGCCGACGCCCCTGTAAATGTTTCCAGGCCGAAATCCGCCAGAGGCAGGATGCCGCTGCTGGAGGACGGTGCTTCCACTATCCACTCAGCCGACTGACGCTGGGCTGATCCCGTCTGAACTGTTGTGAATGTTTGGCCGGTTGTAATGTTTGTAATACTCAAGGAATACTGGTTGCTGCCAAGATAGCTAACCTCTGCCGAGATGTTATCCCCGGGGCTCACGGGAACTGAACTAATGAAGACGGCGGCATTTGGATACATTTCATACCAGGCATAATATTGAGCAGCACCGTTGATCCAATTCTGTGAGACCCCGACCTGCTCAACTGTATTATCTGAAAATCCGTCGATTCCCACCCATGTGCTCGAGTAGGCATCGCTGGTCCCGGTGACCGCCGGTACGGTCCAATTCCCTTTTACATCACTGACTGAATCTTTTTGCGGCAAGGAGAGACTGGTGGCGGCTACATAACCGGCCCAGTTTTCGCTTTGCTGGGCACCGGCCCCGATCATCGCCTGCGCCTTGTTGTCGTCTGTTGCCGCAGGCGCATGCGATGTATTCAACAGGACTGCTTCCAACACAACAAATACCAATGCAAACAAGACGCAAGTTATTTGCGAGGTCCTGATTATGTTTAACAACCTTACTTTTCTCATTTATTGCCGCGCATCCGTCGCCATTGCCGCGCCTCTGCCGAAGCCAGTAGTGCGCCGGAATTGACATGTTGACGCTACGCCAATCTTTTCCAGCACTTTTTCTTCCAGGTATCGTGAATTTGTAAACATGGACCCGGAACGGCTAATTGGCAATAAAAAGGCGCAAAGCGTTCGATATCGTGGATTTATAAACACGGCCTCGGGACGGGGCCAGCGTTGATAAGTCATTCTTTTGGGGATGCTTTCCTAGAACAAACGGGCTGCGGGGCGGCTGATAGAAAGGCTCAACGTGTTTTTACCCTACCTCCCGAGCCAGGGAAGCAGGACTATGCCGATGAAGTCCACCAGGAAGTGTATGACGATCGGGGCGACAAGACTTCTCCGCCAAACGTAGACTACGGCAAGAGCTGCCCCCATAAGGCCGACCGTAGCTATCCCGGCTGATCCCTCGTAGCCATGCCCCAATGAGAAGATCACCGCCGAAAGTATGATAGCGGCAGGAATGCTCCGGGTTACGTTTCTCAGACGAAGTATGAGATATCCACGGAAAATGGTCTCCTCAGCCAGAGCGACAACTACCACCAGAACAAAGGCGAGGATGAACCCTGAATAGCCTTTGGCGGACAGGAATGACGGGAGTGGAGTAGAAGGGGCGGAGAGTCCGGCAGCCCGAAAAGCGCTTTCGAGCAGGCCCGCGCCGAGGAAAAGCGGAATGAACAACAGGATGCCCAGGAAGACATCCTTCCAGCCGTTCCTGAAGGTCCAGCCGATCTTCCCGATTGGCTCGCCGTTGCGCCAGAGAAAGAACAGAATCAGGCTAACAAGAGCAAGGTCTCGCAGGATAGTCGAAATTGCTACCAACACGAAGCTCAAGCCGCTCTGATTAACGACAAAAAGGGAAAGAACCAACGACGGCACGATGAGGAACAGAAAGACAGAGACTTCGACAAGCTGCTGCCTGCGGCTTACTTGCTCGCCGCGGTCTGAGTTATCGGCGGTCTTCTTCAGGCCCAACATCATTGGAACCTCTCTTGCGAGACTGGCAAACAAGACTATCACGAGTCAGGGAGCGGTGGCAACGGTCGTGACAGCTTGAGACGATGGCATATCAGGGGGCTGAAGCTGCTGGAACACAGGATCTACCAGGACTGACGGGCTGCGTTGGCAGCAGTGGAAACCGTCAAAGCTTCCTCAACCGCCGCCGGGCCTGGCCTATGGTTAGCGGCAAATCCTCCGCGGTTATGCCTCCATCCCGAGCGAGCTACTGAGCCACCATGTTCAGGTCATGGATGGCGATAATCGCAGTCAGTCCTTCTTCTTGACAAAGCATCTTTATGAGATCGAGGATCTCTATCTTGTGATTGATATCGAGATTCGCTGTCGGTTCATCGAGGAACA
>JAJYIN010000158.1 GCA_021790075.1 Actinomycetes bacterium
ATAGGCAACAGCGGTAAGCGGAGCATCGGGATGGCTCTTTTGAAACCACGCGGGCGACCCTAAATTCTGACGGTGGTCCTGCACGAGATCATTCACCCGCTCCAGGAAAGCCGGGTTGCCGAAAACGCCGCGGAGACGTTCGAGCGAGACGGTCTGCAGTACGACCCATGGGTTATATGTGAGCTCCCAGAGTTCGGGGTCGAGCTGTTTCCATATTTCATCCGTGGCATGGTTCCAGTACCAGTGCATGTCCAGCGCCAGGCCGGTGAGAGAATCAATACCCTCTACCTCGGCCGGCGGCAACTCCCTGATCTTTCGCAGATAAGCGTAAACCGGGCTGACTACCCTGTCCTGTGCCGGGTTGATCGTTCGTTCCTCTATTTTCATGTCCATCCTCCTCCAGTTTGTCTCAGCAAAAAAGGCAAAAGACTGTGTTTGATATTTTTTTACGGGCTTTAAACCATCTGTCCTATGGTCTTCCGGAAGCGGCCGAGCGAGATAGCGAAGAGTATCGCTCCGATAAGGACAAGAGCGGCAAAGTTTGGCCATACGT
Source organism: Actinomycetes bacterium (assembly GCA_021790075.1). Lineage (GTDB taxonomy): Bacteria > Actinomycetota > Thermoleophilia > BMS3ABIN01 > BMS3ABIN01 > JAJYIN01. The sequence continues at coordinate 554 of JAJYIN010000158.1, forward strand.
TTGAAAACCCGGCCCCGCGGAACAGGATGGCCTGGGCCAGCATGACAAAATGAGTATTGGGCGCCACCAGCATGATCTTCTGAACGAGTTGGGGCATGCTTTCGCGGGGGCTGGAGGAGCCTGAGAGGATCTGCATCGGCAGCAGCACCAGGATCGCCAGCAGGCCGAACTGCGGCATCGAGCGGGCGGTAGTCCCGAGAAAAAATCCCAGGGAAGTGGTCGCGAACAGATCGAGCGCCGCACCCGCCATGAACAGGGCGATGGAACCCTCTATGGGCGTCTTCAATGCCCACCGGATGACAATGAACAGAGAGCATGCCGAGGCGGCAAGGACAACCAGCGTCATGGCCCATAACTTGCTTGTCATGATCTCGAAAGGGGTGACAGGCATGACAAGCAGGTGCTCCACCGTGCCGTGCTCCCGCTCACGGATGAGCGCCGCGCCGGTAAGTATGACCGCGAGCATCGTGATCTGGTTGATCAATGCCATTGCCCCGCCGAACCATATCCTGTTCAGGTTCGGATTGAAGCGCGCCCGCAGGACAAGATTAACGTTCGGGGCAGGGGCGGCCTGGTAATTATGAAGAAAATCGTTTATCTCATTGGAAACTATGTTCTGTACATACCCGCTTCCGACGAGGGCCTGGCTCATTCTGGTCGCATCCACGATCAGCTGAATGGACGGTGTGCGGCCTGCCAGCACGTCTTCCTCGAAGTCAGGGGGGATATCGAGGGCGAAAGTGTCTGTACCGGCATTCATCCTGTATTCCATTTCAGAATGGCTGATCAGTTCCGGCCTGCTGAATAAGGGCGGAAAGAACGCGTCCCTTATACGCATGGAGAGCTGTGAGCGGTCTTCATCTATGACCGATATAGGCGCCTTATGCAGGGTCTCCGGCACGGCGGTGGCTGAGGAATAGATAGACAGGCTGAAGGCGTAAACGATCAGGACGATCATTACCGGGTCCCGCATCAGGCTGCGCAGCTCCTTTATACCCAGGTGGAAAATATTGGATGCCCTCATGTCAGCGCTCCTGTTTCTTTAAGAGGACGGTCCCGAGAATAACCAGCACGGGGACGGCCAGCAGCAGGGGAATAAATGAAGAGTGAAGGTCGCTGAACCCAAGTCCTTTGGTGAAGGTGCCGCGCGTAATGACCATGAAGTGGGTGGTCGGATAGACCTCGCCGATCGCGGCCCCTGTCCCGGCCAGAGAGGAGACCGGATCATTGAGGCCGGAAAACTGGGTGGCGGGCAGCATTGTCAGTATGGCGGTGCCGAACACGGCGGCGACCTGGCTGCTGGTGAAGGACGACATGACAAGACCGATGGCGGTAGCTACGATAACGTAGAGGACCGCCCCAACCGAGAGAGCCAGGAAACTGCCCTTGACCGGGACCCCGAACAGGGTGACCGACATAATGACCATCAGGCCGAAATTCGCCAGGGCCATTGCAATATACGGAAGCTGCTTGCCAAGGAGAAACTCCAAACGGGTTACCGGCGTCACATACAGGTTGACGATCGAACCCATCTCTTTTTCCCGCACCACCGCCAGGGCGGTCAGCATGGCCGGGATCATCAGCAGTATCAGCGGAATCACCCCCGGGACCATGGCGGGAAGGTCCTTTAAGCCCGGATTATAGAGAAACAGTGGTTCGATCGTCGCCGCGCTGCTGGGCTGAAGCCCCTGTGTGTTCAGCCACTGATTGTACACGCCCTGTACATAGTTGCGGACCGTTTCCGCCATGGTCGGCATGGAGCCGTCAATCCAGGCGCCTATATCGACACTATCGCCGCGCCGCACGTCACGGGCAAACCCGGGGGGGATCTCTATGGCGACGCTGATCTTCCCGTCTCGCATTCGCCGGTCCAGATCGGCATAATTTTTAAGCGGAGGGCGCTCTATGAAGTAATGGGAACCTGCCATATTAAGCTCAAAATCGTGGCTCATAACCGTCTGGTCATAGTCCAGCACCGCAAAGTTGACATTCTCCACATCCAGGGTCACGCCGTAGCCCAAGGCAAACATCAGCATCACGCTCCCAAGTAAAGACACCGCCATCCGGATCGGATCGCGCATTAATTCCAGGGACTCGCGCCTGCTGTAACTCAGTATCCGCCGCAGATTGAAAAAACCTCCCAGCTCAGGGTCCTGCGGAGGCCCTTTATCAGGCAACGGAATACTGGCCGCTTCAGTTATCTTCGCGGCAGGGATGTCCGTTGCGCTCCCACTGGCCTCCTCAAGGTAGCTTATGAACGCGTCCTCAAGGTTTTTCGACCCGCGCTTCTCTATCAGCGCCGCCGGCGCATCGCTCACCAGCACCCGGCCGGCGTGCATGAGCGAAATGCGGTCGCAGCGCATGGCCTCGTTCATAAAATGCGTGGAGACGAAAATGGTGACATTGTCGTTGCGTGCCAGATCGACCATGATCTGCCAGAAAGCGTCGCGCGCCACCGGGTCAACGCCGGAGGTCGGCTCATCCAGGATCAGCATTTCGGGACCGTGGATCATGGCCACAGCCAATTGCAGGCGCTGGCGCTGGCCCAGGGGCAGGGCATCGGGCATATGATCCATCACGTCGGTCAGGCCGAAGCGCCGGGCCATTTCCCGCACGCGGTCCTGGATCCTGTCTTCTGGCAGCGTGAACAAGTGCGCGTGCAATTCGAGGTTCTGGCGGACCGTAAGCTCGGTGTATAGCGAGAAAGACTGGGTCATGAAACCCACACGCCGGCGCGTGTCGATATTGTGCGGGTCCACCGGCTGCCCGAAGAGCAGCGCCTGGCCCTCGCTCGGCGGCAAAAGGCCGGTCAGCATCTTCATCGTTGTCGTCTTTCCGCACCCGTTTGAGCCCAGGAAACCGAAGATCTCGCCGCGCTTTATGCGGAAACTGACATGGTCAACGGCGGTGAACTTGCCAAAGCGCATAGTAAGGCCATGCGCCTCGATCGCCGCCTCATCTTTAATGTCAGCCTTGCGAGGCGGGATAACTACAGGCTTGTGTCCCTCGCGCTGCGCCTCCGGTAAAATCGCAATGAAGGCGTCTTCAAGAGTTCCGGACTGCGTGCGCTCCAGGAGTTCCTTTGGCGTGCCCGTGGCCAGCACGCGCCCGGCGTTCATCGCAACCAGCCAGTCAAAGCGCGCGGCTTCCTCCATATAGGCGGTGGCGACCATAACGCTCATGCCGGACCTCTTCGCCCTGATACGGTCTATCAGTTCCCAGAACTGGCGCCGCGACAGCGGGTCGACTCCGGTGGTAGGTTCGTCAAGGATCAGCAGGTCCGGGTCATGGATCAGCGCGCAGCAGAGGCCGAGCTTCTGCTTCATGCCTCCGGAGAGCTTTCCGGCGGGCCGGTCCGGGAAAGGGGCCAGCCCCGTGGACCCCAGGAGATCGTTTATCCGCCGCTGGCGCTCGGCGCCCCCCTGTCCGAACAGTCTTGCGAAGAACTCGACATTTTGAAAAACAGAGAGTGTCGGATACAGGTTTTTCCCGAGCCCTTGCGGCATGTACGCTATCCGGGGGCACACCCTGCGGCGGTGTCCCGGGTCGGTCATGCTGCCGCCCAACACTTCGACCGTCCCGGCCTGTATCCGGCGCGCGCCGGCCAGCAGGGAAAACAGGCTGGATTTGCCCACGCCGTCCGGGCCGATGAAGCCGACCATGCATCCGGCGGGGAGCTCCAGATTGATATCGTCGAGGGCCAATGTTTTACGATAACGAAGGCGGACCCCCTGTAATCTGGCAACATGTGATCTGGCCGCGGCTGGCCCTGCGGATGCGGCGCCATTTATCGGGACGTACTCGCTCATAGCGGCGGTATTTTTACCCGTAGGTTGGGCGGCCAGGGTTTTTTTGGATCAAGGCGTATATAGGCCACGCCCCGCACACCGGTCTTGATCCTGGCAATATACTTTCTGAGCCCCGCAGCGGGAATGTGGGCCTTGAACCGGAACATCAGCTTCTGGCGTTCTTCCTTTGTTTCCACATACTTGGGCGTAAACTGGGCCTCGGCGGACACGAATGTCACATAGGCCGGTATGACCCACTGCGGGGCGGCATCGAACACCAGGTGGACTTCTGTGCCGAGCGGGACCTTCCCGGCCACATCCGTAGGCAGGAAGAAAGTCATGTAAACGTCGGTCAGATCAACCATGGTCAGCACCCGGCCCCCGTTGCTGACCACTTCGCCCGGCTGGGCGACCCTGTACTCCACACGCCCGTCGCGAGGCGATTTCAGGATGCA
>JAJYIN010000159.1 GCA_021790075.1 Actinomycetes bacterium
AGGCCGGCGTTGCAGTCAGTGCGTCCGGTGATGTGCCTAGTGTGCTTTCGGCAGCCATATCAGTTACCGTGCCTGGTCGCGCACGCATTCCTCAGCATATCGGGGTCACGCTTAGAATCTATCTCAAAAGGCATCTCCTGCTGCGGCCGGCTGCAAAAGCCATGGGCGGCGTCCTCGGAGGAAAAAGTCCTCGACGTACCTACGGGTACGACTGCGGGCTTTTTCCTCCTGCGTCCTTGCCCATGGCTTTTTCGCTCGGCCTCGCAACGGACAGCCTTTTGAGACAGATTCTTATTCACATGCTCACGCTCCTTCACGCGCACTACTGCCCGTGCCTTCTGGCCCTTAACTTCTTGACCCGCCACTCCAGCGGCAGGCGGAAATCCCGGTGCCGGACCCGCCAGGCAGCTTCCTTGTGCATGGCGCGGTAGGCCAGCGACTTGAGGCCGCCGGCCGTCATCTTCTGCCTCAGCTCCGGTCCCGGCGAGGCGAACGGCATGTAGAAATCGATGATCATGTCAACTTTTTCCTTGTAGACCGGGTTCACCCAGGGAGTGTGGAGCTCGGTGAGATCGAAGTCCTTCCAGTCCTCCAGCCGCGCCGGCGGCCGGAAGCCCAGCCGCACCGCCTCCTGGTACATGGGCGCCCCCGGATAGGGAGCGAAGAAGAAACCGTGCACCTCGAAATCCTCGTTGATGGCCTTGATGCCTTCAACCATATCCAGGGTGGCCTCGATGTCTTTTTCCGGCTCGCCGGGGAAGCCGAACATGGTCGTGAAACGGGCGATGATTCCCAGCCGGTTGCAGATGCGCGACACCTCGAGAGTGTCCTCCACCGTGGTCTGCTTGCCGATGTGCTGAAGCGCCTCCTGGGAGCCGGACTCGGCGCCCAGGAGCAGCCGCCGGCAGCCGGCGTCCCTGATCAGCTGCCGCAGGTCCTCCGGAAAATCGATGAACTGCCGGGTGCGCACGTCGGCCGCCCACTTGAGATCGAGGCCGCGCTCGATGATCCCCTCGCAGATGGCCCGCACCCGCTTCTTGCTGACAAAGAAATTGGTGTCGGCGAAATCAATCGCGTTGACCCCGTGCTTTTCCACCAGGCCGGTGAGGTCGTCCAGGACGCGCTCGGCCGGGAAGCCGACCCAGCCGCGGCCGTACATGGAAGTCTCGGCGCAAAAGCCGCAGCCGAACGGGCAGCCCTGGGACGAGAAGTACTTCATCGTGCGCGTGCCCACATCGTTGACCATGTATTTCTCGATATCGAGGATGCCGTACGGCGTGGGCGGGAACTGGTCCAGCTCCACCAGGCGGGGATGCCCGCTGATGACTGCCTGGCCGCTCTCATCCTTGTAGCAGAGGCCGTCGATGCCGGCCACCGGTTCACCCGCCGCCAGACGCCCGGCCAGCTCGGTTGCGGCCAGCTGTCCCTGGCCGCGGATGACCATGTCGATGTAGCTTTCGGCCAGCGTCTGCTCGGGCAGCATGCTGACATGGTAGCCGCCCCACACGACCGGCATGTCCGGATAAGCGGCCTTGATGGCCCGGGAAATGATGACGGCGTCGCCAATCTGATAACCGGTCATCACCGAGAGGCCGACATAGAGGGAACCGCGGGCGGCCTCCAGGATGCGGGGAATGTGAGGATGGATGATGCGGCCGTCCACCAGCTCCACCTCAAAACCGGCTGCCATCAGCGGCGCCGCCACCGCCTGGAGCGGCAGGGGAGCCCAGACGTTGCTCTCGCGCCGCAGGCGGGGGAATACCAACGTAACCTTGTTCAACGAATCGCCTCGATCAATTGGGGATGACATCAGACAAACCGGGCGGGCAGCGGGCCGCGCGGCCGGCCGGGAGGAATCAGCCCTGGGCCATCCGCCCCAGCAGGTCGGACACAGCGCCGGGGGCCATCAGGCCCGCAACCACCCTGTCATCTATTTTACCCTGAACGATGGCAAAACTGCGACAGATGCTGTTGTTGCCGAACTCATCGTAATAGTACCGCTTGGAGATGCGGATGGACGGCCAGTCGTCCATCACGCTGGTATCGTTCACGTAAATATGGTTCAGCTCGCCCGAATCAATTCTATACCAGAGATGCACGCCCGCCGCCAAACCTCCGTTGGGCTGGTAAAGCTGCGCCGCCACATAGCGGATGACGGCGCCGGGCTTGATGTCCAGCGGCTGGTACGCGTAATTGTAGTCACCCGAGCCTTTGGCCTTGATAAGAAGGATCTTGGAATATTCATCGCCCCAGCCGGGGAAGTACCTGGTGGAGACGGCAAACTGGGTCTCAGCGTCAGGGTTGCCGATCTCGAACAGCGACGCCGGCCGGAACGGGTTGGCGCTCGAGAAGTTGAACTGGACCTCGCCGGTAACCCAGAAGTCGGCAGTCGTGTCAAGTCCGATGACAGTGTTGCTGATGGAAGCGTCTGGCTCCGGCCTCAGCGACCGTGACGCGTTCGGGGTGGCCGAGTCCGCTCCCAGCTCCAGCACCGGCGATCCCGGCTGGGCCGGGCCGCCCACGTCGATAAAGGCGCCACTGCTGGCGTCCACCTCGTAAAAGCTGTCCTGGGCGTAGCTGGAGTTACCCCGGTAAATGCGATACTTGGTGGCATTGGGGTCCCTGTCCCATGCCAGCAGCACCCGGCGGCCCAGCCAGCCGGTCTTGATCCTGCTCTCGGCTGAGGGTGGGCTTTCGCGGCCGCTCGCGTCGATGGAACTGATCCGGTAATAGTAGGTGCTGTTGGCTTTCAGATAGGAGCCCTGCATCGAGAAGAGGAGCGGCAGGCTCCCGGGAAACCTGGCGGCGCCCAGCGACACCGTCGCCATCAGGGCGATGGGAAATATCAGCAGGGGGGTCATGGACCGCAGCCGGTGCCGGCGGCCGTAGCCGTTGACGAAAACCACGCAGATCACCGCGATTCCTCCAATACTGAGGAAGCTGGCGGTGATTCCTTTCCACATCATGTTCCTGGTGAGCGGGTAGGCGGCAGCGGCAAAATTCTGGGGTGTGGCGGCGTCCACCCAGAGGCTGTTGTCGCAGTCGCCGTCGAAATAGGGCGTGAAGAAATCCTTGGGCTCGGAGAGGAAAGCGTCCAGGTTGACATTGCCGCTGAATCCGTCGGACACGATCTCGATGTTGTAGGCGGCGGTGCCCTCAGGCAGGTTGAAGATGAAGGCGTTGACCCGCCGCCAGTCGCCGCTTTGGAGGCCCAGCGTGCTCGACTGGCTGCCCAGTACCTCACCCCGGGAGCCCAGCGCGTTCATGACTACGCGGACGGCGCCGCCCTGGTTGCCGGCGCAAAGCTCATCGAAGGAGAGTGTGCGTGCCGGGCCCGAAATGACTTTGACGGGCTCCTTCAGGGAAGCCTTGACCCCCGAGGCGCCGTTTCCACTGATCAGCAGCGAATGCCTGCCGGAACTGTACGACCCGCTGTCGATGCTGGCGCCGGGCGCCAGGCTCCAGCCAGAGCCCTCAAAGCTGGGGTCGGTGATCTCGTTGATGCCGCCCTTGTAGACGGACATCCCCTGTCCCGGGTCGATATGGGCGGAGCCCAGCATCTGCAGGCTGTCAAAAGAGATGCGCTCGCCGCGGCTGAAAAGGATCTGATGGGGGAAGTCGGCGATCAGCCGGATGTCGGTGACGTCGATGGCGGGTTTGAGGCCGGAGGCTGCCTGGCTGCTGGCGGACTGGTAGGAATCGCTCCCGCAAGAGAGGGAAAGGCCGGCCAACACCAGAACCAACAGCGCCACGGCGCCGCCGGCTGCCCGCCTTTTCAAAATCTTCACGGCCTCGCCAGCCATGAATGCCCCCTCCGATCCTAACTAAAGGAAGATAATCATCTCATGAATCAATAACCCCGTAAAGCGTCTATTTGCGAGCCGGCCCGGCGGAAGCGGGAAGAACGGCTCAGCCTCTGCATCAGCCTCCATTCCAGCGGCAGCCGGTAGAAATCCAACCGGCACCGGAGCGCCGCCAGCCAGTGGAACGGGTACAGCAACGGCTTCCACTTGAGAGAGTCCAGACGCCGCCGCAGCTGGCGGTTGGGATAAGCAAAGGGGAAATAAAAATTGTTGCAGCGCTCGACCAGGTCCTTCTGCTTCTCGATGATCCAGGTGGTGCTGATGCTGGTCGATTCCCACTCCGCCCATTCCTCGGTCCGTTTCGGCATCGGCAGCTGGAGGCTGACGGCGATGTCATAGATGGGCGTTCCCGGGTAAGGAGTGACATAAAAGGTGACCGTGACGACCTCCGGGTGGGCGCGGCGCATGGCCTTGATGAGCATCAGGGTCTGCCAGATCTCGTTTCTGGCTTCCGGCAGTTGCGGCGGAAAGCCCACCATGAAGGCATAGCATCCCTGTACGCCCGCTTCTTCGAGAATCTGGTTGGAGCGGATCGCCTTTTCCGGCGAGGTGCGCTTGTCGATCAGGTCCAGAATCGCCTGCGAGCCGGACTCGATGCCGATGCCGATCTGGGAACAGCGGGTGCGGCGCATCAGCTCCTGCAGCTCTGGAGTCACCCGTACCATCTGGTCGGCGCGCGCGGCGCCGCTCCAGCTGAGCCCCAGGCCCCGCTCCTCCCACAGCCTGCACATGCGCTCGATCCGCTTCAGGTTGGCGAACAGGTTGGGATCGGAGAAAGTGACATGCTGGAGGCGGTAGCAGCGGTTGAGCTCCACCACCTCGTCCACAACCTGCTCGGCAGTGCGCCCGCTCCATTTGCCAAAGATGCGCGGCTCGACGCAAAAAGTGCACTTGAAAGGACACCCCTGGCTGGAGATGAACTGGAT
>JAJYIN010000160.1 GCA_021790075.1 Actinomycetes bacterium
CCATGCCGCTCAGCCAGGCGTCCTTCTTCTGGAAGATCTGCATCAGCACCCGGGGGTGCCGGTCCTGGGCTTCCAGGACCGACTTGGTCCGGCAGAAGTAGACGTCGGTATAAAAGCCCCGCCGGATGGCGTCGACAGGCAGGCGGAATATCTCCGGCTTGAGTCTTTCCCTGGTCACCTTCACCCCACGGGGTAGGAGCCGAGCATCTTTACCCGGGCCAGCTTGCACTCCAGGCACTTGAGCGCAGCGGCCACCGCGGCGTCGTCTTTCTTTCCCTCCACATCGATGAAGAAAACGTAGTCGCCCAGCCCCTTCTTCGAGGGGCGCGACTCGATCTTGGTCAGGTTCACATAGCGGTGGGCGAACTCCTGCAGGATCTGCAGCAGGCTGCCGGGCTGGTCGTGGGCGATGGTGCAGACGATCGACGTCTTGTAGGGGCGGTCCAGGTCCTGCGGCGCCGGCGCCGCTGACAGGAGGACGAAGCGCGTCTCGTTGTCAGAGCGGTCCTCGATGTCCTCCTCCAGCACGACGCAGCCGTAGATGTCGGCCGCCAGCTGGCTGCCGATGGCTGCGCATTTGCAGTCGGACTCGCTGACGATCCTCACCGCCTCGGCGGTGCTGCCGGCGGCCACGGTCTCGGCGTGGGGCAGGCGCACGCTGATGAATTTGCGGCATTGGGCGGAGGCGATGGGCATGGAGACGACCCTCTCGATCTCTTCCAGCTTCATGGGGGTGCGGGCGATCAGCTTGTGGTGGATGGGGTGATCGATCTCGCGGGTGATGACAACGTTGTCTACCTCGAACGCGAGATAGTCGAGCGTCGCCGTCACCGAACCCTCCAGGGCGTTCTCCATCGGCACGATGCCCGCCTCGATCTCGCCGGAGGAGACCGCCATGATCACGTCCGGGACGGACGGAAGCGGCACCATGTCCGCTTCGGCGACGCCGGTGTTGGCGGTCAGGGCCTCGTCCGACCAGGTCCCCCGGGGACCCAGGAAACCGGTCCTAGTCATCGAGCACCCCGCCTCCCACCGCTTCCTGCGGGGCCTTTGTCTTCAGCCCCATCGCCTCCTTGAGGACGTGGATCTCCTCAGGGGAGAGCTTCTCCCGGCTCTCGCCGTTGCGGACTTCCCTCACGTAGATGCGGGCGTGGTCCCGCGACTGGATGGCGCTGATAATGACGCCGGAATAGTGGCCGTCCAGCAACGCCACCGAAGTGCTCTGCATGCCGCTCAGGTCGCGGTAGGCGTCGTAGCGGATGACGCTGCGGAAAGTGAGGCAGTCCTCCATGCGGCGGCCGGCGCTCTCGAAATCGGCGGTGAGCCGCCTGAGGTCATGGGCCAGTTCGTCCATCCTCTGCCCCAGCATGCGGCCATGGGCCACCAGGTCCCGGTCCCGGCCCTCGCCCATCACGATTTTCTGGTCGCGGCGGTAGCGGCGCAGCGTCAAGTAAAGCCAGGCCGCCAGCAGCAGCGCCACGACGCCGGCAGCCCAGGCGGCCAGCATGAAGGGGGCCAGGTTGTCTTGAAATAGTGAGTTCATCGACGCTTCTCTTCCTTTACTTCCATTTTCCCAAACAGTAAAAAGGCCGAAAGCCGGAATGAGAAATTTCTCCCTCCCCAGCCTTCAACCTTCTTTTTCGGGCCGCCGCATTGGGAGCGGAGGCCCTAATTAAACACTATTTTGAACTCTCCGGAGTTGTTGTCGGTCTTCGTCTCCCCAGGGACAGGCCCGCATTGCACCGTTAGGATGGCGACCTGCGGGCCGGCGTCCGCCGCCAGGCCGTTGAGGTCGATGGTCTTCTTTTCGCCGGGGGCGATGCTGGGAATGGTGCCGTCCACCTTTTGCGGCGAGGGATGCCCCGGCGCCGTCAGCGTGATGCTCACGCTGACGTTGGTCTCGGTGGCCTCGCCCTGGTTTTCCACCTCTACCTGGAAGTCAAGGGAATCGGAGGCCTTGAGACTGTTCTGGTCGGTCTGCGACAGGGTCATGCCGCTCGGCTGGGCCTTCACCGACGAGAGCGCTACGCCGTGCAGGCCGCTGACCTGCGCGGTGGCGCCTCCCTTGAGCCGCTCCAGGACACTGACGGCCGTCTGCTGGCTCGCCATGGCGGGATCCTTGAGAAACTTGGACTGCGGCACCTTGACGTCGGTGATGTTGCCGTCCCTGAGGACCTGTTGGGCCCGCTGATAGAAGAACTCGTCATAGGCGACGTCGCTGGTCAGCAGGATCAGCATCTCGTGAGACACCTGCTCCGCCCCGGCGTTGTTGTCCTGGGCCCCCAGCGCGTTCAGCATCGCCGGCTGCAGGCCGTTGAGGCCGGTGTAGCGCACCTGCATGCTGGCGACGAACCACGCATTTTCATCCTTGAAATCATCCGGCGCGTCAACCTGCTGTGCCCGGTCGACGATCTGTTTCTGGGCATTCTGGAGGTCGCCCAGCTTGCTCTCGAGCGATTGCCGCACGGTCGGGTCGGGGTTCTGGAATATCGCGGAGACCTGGGCGCCGATGTTGTCGGAGTCGCTGACAATCTGGCCGACCTGGTTGAAGTAATCGTTGTACTCGCCGATCTTGCGCTTGTCGAGGCAGCTCTTGATGCCCAGGCTGAGCACCAGCACGAGAACCGCGGCGGCGACGAGGATGAGGAGGACGCGGACCAGGCGAGACTGGCCGGAGGGCGGACGGCGTTGCTTGCCCGCCTTGCGTCTTACCTCGGTTGGTTCTTCCTCGAATGGTTCCCCTTCTTCATCATCGAAAAAAGACACTGGCATGTCCTCTCACCTGCATCCTTGAGGAAACAAACAAACTGGTGGGCGAGGGGGGATTTGAACCCCCATGCTCGTACGAGCACTAGACCCTGAACCTAGCGTGTCTACCAGTTCCACCACTCGCCCGGAAAATCTGGAGGAGGCCCGGGAGGGCAAGCTCTTGCAGCAGGAACAAAAAAACCTGCTAATCAATGTTTTTATCCCATGACAGGCACATCAACATAAAGGCGCCTGTATTATATCACAGCCCCAAGTTGGCAGCGCAAGGAGCACGCCGCGCCGCAGCCCCGGTCTGGCGGCGCCGCAGCGAATGGCTACTTTATCTCATCCGGATGCTCGTCGGCGATGCGGTTGGCCTGGTCCTCCGCCTGCTGGGCGGCGCTGCTCTGCTGGGCGGCGGCCTGCTTCAGGCCGGACAGTTTCTTCTGTGAATCCGGCTTGTCCAGGGTCGGGTCCGCAAGCAGCAGCTCCGCGATGGCGAGGCGCGTCTGCGACAGCTCGATCACGTGGCCTATACTGGTGGACTCGGCCTGCAGATAGTCCTGGTAAGCCGGGCTGATATTGAGAGCCATGGCCTGGTCGATGTCCCCCTTGGCCTGGTTCAGGCGGGGCAACACCTGGTTTACTAGGGTCTTCGCCTGGTTGAGGCTGGCTTTCTCCGCGTCGGGCTGGTTCTGGGACAGTTGCTGGAAGGCGCTCCCCAGGAGCGTGTCCACCTGATTGATCTGGGGAGAGACGTCGGACAGGATGCCGGCGGCTTCGTTTACCAGCTGGTTGGCCTGACCGGTCTGGGGCCCGAAGTGCACGATCAGGAACAGCGCCACCGCCGCAGCGACGACAATTACCGCCGCCGCAGCGGACAGCACGATCTTGATGGGGTTTTTCCGGCCCCTCTTTTGCCCGGCGGTGGGGCGGTCGTAGCCGCTGCTGGCTTCGCCGCCAGTGTCGGCGCTGTCCGGTACGGTCACAGCCCGGTTGCGTTTAAATTTCATGTTACTCCAATGTGCTAAGGTGGATATTTAAAACTTATCATTTTTTTCGGTTCTTGAGGATGCCGCCGCCGGTCCTGGAACCGCCGGAGCCGGGCCGCTGACGCAGGAATAGCATTCGGCGCAAAGAAATCCGAAGCAGGGAGGTTGCACCCTTGTCTTCGACAATGACACAGGACGACATATCCAGGCCGGTCGTGCTCGGCCGCTATGAGCTCATGGAGCGCATCGGCCGCGGCGGCTTTTCCACTGTCTACCGCGCCCGCGACCACAAGATGGGCCGGCAGGTGGCGGTGAAGGCGATCCAGAGGACCGAGGAGCTTTCCGGCCGCGCCGCCCGCGAGGCGCGCGCCGCGGCCAAGCTGAGCCATCCGCACATAGTCACGGTTTTCGAGCTGGCGGAGGACGACCGTAACATCTACCTGGTCTCAGAGCTGGTCGAGGGTCAGACCCTGTCCGGCATCATCCGCGATGAGCCGCTCTCCGGCCGCGAGTACATCGAAATGATGCGGCAGGTGCTGAGCGCTCTCGATCACGCCCACGCGCGCGGCGTCGTCCACCGGGACATCAAGCCGGACAACATCATGCTCACCGCTGACCGGGACCGCCAGGTGAAAGTGATGGATTTCGGCATCGCCCGGCTGGAGAACACCCAGCGCCTCACCCGGCAGGGGGACGTGATCGGCACCCTGGCGTACATGTCGCCGGAACAGGCCGATGGCCGCGGGGTTGACAGCGCCACTGACGTGTATTCGGCCGCCCTCACGCTCTACGAATGCCTGACCGGCGCCAACCCCTTCCGGGGGGAAACGGCCGCGGAGATCGTCGGCCGCATCCAGGCGGGGGCGCTGCCCCTGAGCCATGTCCGCCCCGACCTGCCCCATGAGCTCTCCGAGCTGCTCGAGGAAGCGATGGAGCCGGACCCGGCGCTGCGGCTGGGAATCAGAAGCCTGGCGGCGGGGCTCGAAAGGGTGCTGCCGGAACTCGCCGGAGGCGGTCAGGCGACCACGGTC
>JAJYIN010000006.1 GCA_021790075.1 Actinomycetes bacterium
AGTCGCTGGCACGAAAGTTCGATTCCCGCGAGCCGTTTACGATATTGGGCAAGAAAAAATGCCTTGAACAAGGCATTTTCAGAGATGTGATAATGGTGGAGGCGGCGCTTCGCTACTCGAACTTTGAGGTTAATGTGTTAAGCCGGCTGGAAAGAATTATTAGGCCAACCCGCGCATTAAAGTAACTATTTTTAAATGAGCAGCCCTTAAAAATGAGCTGGAGACAAATCAACCTCTGTACCAGACGCGATACGGCTCTTGAAACATTTTGCGTGACATACCCATACTTGCCATTTCCCGCCGGATGTCTCGACTTTGATAAAACAAGGATCAACGTCGGTCTTACTAATATCCTGCCCACAAAAACAGCATGGGCCCCAGCCGATTTGCAAAGGTTCATTCGCTTTCATCATTCAAACCTCATCAGTTGAAATGTCCGTATTTCTTCACTACGGATACCACAAATTATCCCATGGCTGGGCTTGTCCAAAGCACTCTGCAAGATTCTCTTTCTCCTCATCAGTGATTTCTTGCCGAAACAAAAGTTCCGGTTTCCAATAAGCAAATACGAGTTGAGTTACTGGAAGCACACCTACATCCATTCCTAATTGTTGTAACATATTGTCCGCAATACGATTTTCTTCTGTCGGTTGGTCGTTATTAGTACGAGAACTAGACCGAGCTTTGTAGATGCGCGCGTATACGATGTCTTTATCCTTCTCAAAAGCCAAGACCTTGACTATGCCAAAACTTTCTTTACGCGCGACGGAATATACCCCGCCTGTCTCAATTTTGCATACGTCTTGCTTTCTGCGCCATCGCATTTTTTGTGCCTTTCCGGCAGCTGACTTAATTCTTTACGGCAGGTGCTCGTCTTTTCTTTAAGTTAGTAAGTTCGATTCCCGCCGGCTCTTACGATATTGGACAAGAAAAAATGCCTTGAACAAGGCATTTTCAGAGATGTGATAATGGTGGAGGCGGCGGGAATCGAACCCGCGTCCGAAGCCATCCGAAGGGGAGTCGCTACAAGCTTAGCCTTCGCTTTTAGTTCTCGCGTTCCGGCTCCGCGAAGGCCGGATCCGGTCCGCCAGCCTCTCTAAGATTTCGCGGGCCGCGGCGAGAGGCAACCGCGGCAGCTCAAGTCCGCTAGTTGACGCCGCTATCCCGCCCGCGGACCTGGCGGGGACGACGAGCCGCAATTAAGCGGCTAGCGCGAGATCGTTGTCTGCGTCTAAGTTAGTTTCCCGGCAGTTTAACGAGCCCACCGGGAGCTCGGCTTGCTACTCCCATCCAGATTGACCCCGTCGAAACCAGGTCGCCCCCACGATGTGTGGGCCGCGCGCTGCCGTGCTTCATAAGGCCAGGAGCGCGCTGGAATTCATGGATAAAGCAGACCTCGCGTCCAACTAATATTATACCCGCTTGGCGGGCGGCTCGTTACTGTATTTCCAGAGCCTCTCAAGAACTTCCCAGACGGCGTACCCCGGTGTGCCGCCGGCCGCCTTTCCCGCACGAAAAAACCAGCAAAAACCCTGTTTCCAGAGGGGTTTAACTCTCAAAAAAAGGGTCAGTATCTAATTAAGAGAATAATGAGCGTTTAAGTTTGGAAGGAGGTGTGAAAGATGGAAGCCAGCGAAAAACCAATGGAAGGCCGGGTCAGCGAGGGCCATCCCAGCTGGTACCAGGAAGCTCCGATGATCGAGTCGCGGCCGAGCGCCGTTTTGGCGTTCAGGAAGCACATTAGTGGCGGAGCGGTAGTGGCGGGGACACTCGTAGCATTGGCCATACAGGTGTTGTTCATAGCGTTCGGTGGTTTCCTCGGTGTAGGAGCAGCCACGGTGGCAACGCTCGGCGACCTCAACGGTATCGTGACCTCGGTCGGGATCTGGGTCGCCGTTAGCGCTGTTATCGCTACCTTCATCGGAGCATATGTCGCAGCCAGGCTGGCGGGGACGACTCTCGCCAGGAACGGCATGTGGCATGGGCTCACGACTTGGGCTCTGGTGATCATGGTCGGCGTCGTGCTGGCCATGTTTGGTTTCGGCGGCATTCTCGGCTTCGGGGTCAGCACATCGACGTTAGTCAATGCGTATCTGCCTAACGCGAGTGCCATTACCGCCGGTGATCTCACCACGGCTGCCAGCATCGCAGGCACCATGAGCGGCTGGTTCCTGGTAGGAGTCCTTGGAAGCCTGCTTGCGGCAGTGTTCGGCGGTTGGGCCGGAGGCCTGGCGATAAGCAGAAGGGCGGAAGCAGCGCCCAGGGAAGAGGAAGAGGAACGCGTCTATCGGCGCGCTGCCTGAGTCAGCAGGGCATCGCAAGAACAACGGCTGATTGAAAAGGGCCGCCTGCGGGCGGTCCTTTCTTGGTCAATGGTAGCAAGCAGCCGGCCATCAGCGATGCTGACGTTCCTTGAGTTCCCGTTCCATCTCCCGCCGGGCGGCCTTTTCAGCGATGGTGCGGCGCTTGTCATAGAGTTTCTTGCCGCGGGCCAGCCCGATTTCCAGCTTGGCGCGCCGGTTGCGGAAATAAAGCCTTGTAGGGACGAGGGTGAAGCCTTTTTCGCGCGTCTTGCCGATCAGCGAGCGGATTTCCCGTTTGTGCAGGAGCAGCCTGCGGGTGCGGTCCGGATCGACGTTGTAGATGCCCCCCTGCTCATAAGGGCTGATGTGCAGACCCACTATGTACGCCTCCTCCCCCTTGATGACCGCGTAGCTGTCCTTGAGGTTGGCGCGTCCCGCCCGCAGCGACTTGACCTCGGTGCCGGTCAGCTCGATGCCGGCCTCGTAGGTCTCGTCGATGAAAAAATCATGGTAGGCCTTGCGGTTTGACGCAATCGGTTTGACGTCTGTTGACATATTCGGATTATAGAACCGGGGAAGGCCGTTTCCTATACTGCCGGCTCCAGTTCCACCTTCCCCTTCAGCTTGTCGATTCTGACCACGCGGACCGTAATGCGGTCGCCCAGCTTGTAAGCGCGGCCCGAGCGGCGTCCCACGAGAGCGCCGCCGCTGTCACTTAGAGAGAAATAATCTCCCCAGAGGCGGCGGGCTGGCACGAATCCCTCGTACACATGCTCGAAGCGGACAAACAGGCCCGAGTTGATCAGGCTGATGACCTCGCCCTCGAAGCGCCTGTCCCAGCCTTCGTCGAACAGGAGCCGGTCCAGCAGGAAAGCCAGGACGATGTCATCGCCGGCGTGCTCCACCATGGCGGCGCGCCGCTCTGCTTCGGAACTGCTTTCGGCGGTTGCGGCAAGTTCCAGGCGGCTACAGCTGTGTTCCTCCAGGTGCAGCTCCTTAAGCAGCGCCCGGTGCACCACGAGGTCGGGGTAGCGGCGGATCGGCGAGGTGAAATGCAGATAGGCGGGCGATGCGAGGCCGAAGTGGCCCAGGTTTTCTTCGTAATAACGCGCCTGCTTCAGCGAGCGCAGCACGATCTCGCCAAAGGCGGTGCGGCTGCGCTGCTGCTCGCTCAGCACCCGCGGCAGCGAGGAGATCAGATGCCGGATGGCTACGGCTGCCTTTTGGGGGCTGCCCGTCTCCAGGGAAAAGGGAGGCGTGGGGACTCCCAGATCTTCCAGCATGTCAAAGAGCGCATCCACCGCCATGGCGTCGGGCTCCTCGTGCACGCGGTAGATGCAGTCACCCTGCCGGTGCTCGAGGAAGCCGGCGACGGCCTCGTTGGCGGCGATCATGAACTCCTCGATGAGGGCGTGAGACTCTGATTCCGGCCGGGCGCGCACGCTCAGGACCTCACCGTCCTCTCCGATGCGGAACTCGGGCTCGAACGTGGTGATGTTCAGGGCGCCCCGCTCGTGGCGCGCCTGCCGCAATGCCGCCGCCAGCCGCCGGCAGCGCTCGAGCAGCGCCCGAGTCTGGGGCCCGATGCTTTCGGTGCCGCGCCGCTCCACGGCGTCCAGGCGCCCCTCGTACGCGGCGGGGCTGTCAGCCTCGGGCACTCCGAAGAGGTCGTCCACCTGGTTATAGGTCAGCCGCTGGCGGCTGCGGATGGTGCTGCGGCAAAAACTTGTTTTGGTCAGCGTCGGGGGGGCTCCGGGACTTTCCACTTCCTTTTTCCGGTCAGGCTCACGCGCTCTTTTTTCCCTGCTGGAAAATAGTATGGTGTCCCCGAGTTTGTAGGTCATCTCTACCGTGAGGCACTTGCGGTCTTCATGGGGGCGCAGGCTGCAGGCGTCACTGGAAAGGGCCGCCGGCAGCATCGGCTCCACCGCAATCGGCAGGTAAACACTGCAGCCCTTCCGGGAAGCCCGCCTGTCGAGCGTGGAGCCGGGGGCCACGAAATAGCTGACGTCGGCGATATGGACATACAGGGTGATCTCGCCCTCGCTCGGGCCGTCAACCAGAGAGATGGCGTCATCGAAGTCGCGGGCCTCGTCGGGATCGATGGTGAAGGTGTCAAGCCCGGTGAGATCGCGGCGCCCGGGATCGGCCGCGGCGGCCAGCCCCGAACCCGCCTCTGCCTCTGCTTCCGCCTTCCGGGAGAACCCACGGGGGATGCGATGATATGCCAGGACGCCTTCCATGATGGCGGGGAGGGAATCGGCCTTCCCCAACCGGCGCACCACTTCTCCCCGGCCCCGCCCGGCGGGCTTGAGGACGACCAGCTCCCCCGAGCGGGCGCCGTTCAGCGACTTGCGGCCGACGAGGACGCTGGGCTCGTCGCCGAAAGCCGGTTCCGCCTCGAAGAGCTTCCCCCGCTTTCTGAGCACGGCCACCGTGGGAAACCCGGACTGGGTGCGGGGCCCCCGGGCCATCAGCGGGTTACCCCCGGGGCCTGGAGGAAACAAGTCCGCTCAAAGAAACAGCGCTGCCGGCGCAGAAAGCGGCAGCCGTCAGTGGGCAAGCTCCGCCAGCCCGCGGTCAAGGACCTGGTCGGAGGGAGAATTGGGGTCGACTGTGACCGGGATGTCCGGCTCGATGCCGACCTTGTTGATATCCGTTCCCGCAGGGGTGTGATAACTCCCCGAGGTGAACTTGAGGGCTCCCCCGTTACTGAGCGGGTCGATGTTCTGTACCACGCCTTTACCAAAAGTCTTTTCACCTATCAATTTCCCCCGGTGGTCGTCCTTGATGGCGCCGGCCACTATCTCCGAAGCGCTGGCCGTGTAGCCGTTGACCAGCACCACCAGCGGGATCGACTCGTTGGCGTCTCCCCTGGCCTCGTATGTCTGGGTGGCCTGGTCACGGCTCTGGACCGTGACGATAGTTCCGTTCTGGATGAAGACGCTGGCTACATTGACAGCCTCATCCAGAAGGCCGCCGCCGTTGTTCCTCAAGTCCAGGATTATCCCCTGGGCGCCGTTGTTAACCAGTTTGTCCATGGAATCCTTCACCTTGGCGCCGGCGTCGACGGAAAACTGCTCCAGGCGGACGTAGCCGATCTTCTTGCCATTGTGGTCGATCATCTTGTCACTGACGATGGGAAGCTCGATCGACTCGCGCACCATGGTGTAGTCCTGTTCCTGCCCGGCGCGGCTGATGCGCAAGGTAACAGAGGTGCCCGCCTCGCCCCGGATGAGAGCCGTTGCCTCTTCCGGCGTCTTGCCCTGAATTGACTGGCCGTCGACGGCGATGATTTCATCCCCTGCCTGGATGCCGGCCTTCTTGGCCGGCGAATTGTCGATCGGCGAGACCACCGTGAGGACGCTGTCCCTCGGCTCGATGATCACACCGACGCCCACAAACGTGCCCTCGGTATGCTCCATGAACTGCTTGTAATCGTCAGGAGAGAAGTAGGCGGAATAAGGGTCGCCGAGGCTGCTGACCATGCCATTGACGGCGCCGTTCTCAAGAGTGGAGGGGTCTACCGGCCGGTAGAACTTCTCCTCCAGGATGTTCTCGATCTCGCGTTCCGCCTGCAGGACGTTGTCCCCCGGGAAAAAAGCAGAGCGGACGCTCTGCGGCATGATTTCGAAAAGCGGAGACAGCCGGTAGGAATGACCGCCCAGGTAAACGCCGGAAAGAAAGGCCAAAAAAACGGCCAACACAATGAGAA
Source organism: Actinomycetes bacterium (assembly GCA_021790075.1). Lineage (GTDB taxonomy): Bacteria > Actinomycetota > Thermoleophilia > BMS3ABIN01 > BMS3ABIN01 > JAJYIN01. The sequence continues at coordinate 6,019 of JAJYIN010000006.1, forward strand.
GAACCCTGACAAAGCGAGGCATGACCAAAGCGTAGCGGCTTTAACAACGGAGTGCAAATGAAAACCGCATGCCTTGACAGCCTGAGGCCGGGGGGTATTTAATATTTATAAGACCGTCTGGGGTATGACGCGTTTTCCGAGAGGTGGGGGGGGAGTTCCTGGGCGGCCGCCGGGGTCGAACGCAGGCCAGATCACCAGGTAAGCCACCCTTTGGGGTTTCCTCAATTTCCCGCAGCGGGTATTTAGGCTACTTGAGGAGCATGCAGTTTCAGCGCGCCGGACGGTCGCGGGGTGAGGAGAGGAGGCAACACTCCCGATAAATTCTTTCTAAGCGGGCGCACGCGGCCGGTTTACGTGCCGATCTCCCGAAGATTCTTTAGATACGGTAGCAACACTTAAGGAGGATGGTGGATATGGTGGAGGCCATCAAAAGATCCAAATACGAGGCCTATGCGATAGGGATATTCGCTTTTCTGGCAGTCATCTCGATTCTGTATTATTTATCAGCTCCTGTTTATGTTTACATTATCGCTTACCTGTGGTTCGGGTTTATTTACGGAATCCTGCAGCAGTACGGAAGGTTCTGCTTCGCTTCAGCCTTTCGCGACCTGATCATGGTCAAGGTGCCGCGCATGTTCGTCGGCATCATCATCGGGCTGATAATGTTAAGCATTGTCAACTCGTACATCGTTTCGATCTATCCGGATAAGTACATCATCGAGTCGATTGGCTTCCATGGCCTGTTGGGCGGACTCATATTCGGCATCGGGATGGTGTTCGCCGGTGGCTGCGCTACCGGCAGCCTCTACAAGACCGGTGAAGGCAACATGATCTCCCTCACGGTTCTGATCTCCCTCATCTTTTCCCAGGCCATTTTCCAAGCGACCGTGTTTGACTGGTTCAAAGCCCATTTCATCACCGGCAAGACCCTGAACGACATCGGGCTGACTAAAGTGGTGTTCGGAGGAGTCGGGAATCCGACTGCGAAGTACTCCTTCGTTCAACACCTGCTGGGCGATACCCTGATAAACGCCGTGCTCGTGGGGCTGGTTCTGCTTATTGGCGTTTACATTATCGTGGTACGGAAGCCCTTCCTGAAGCGCCGGGCCAGGCAGATCGCAGCCACCGCCGGCGCGGTCGCGGACGGCGGCACCGTCAAGACCGGCTTCAAGGACGAGCTGGCCGGTTTCTGGTCGATGATCAGCGCCTCGCGCCGCACTTCGATTGCGGCTATCCTGATCGGCATCGTGGCCGGGGCCCAGATCTTCACCCTCGCCTGGATGCAGAACCGCTACAACTTCACCAATTTCGGCCAGGTGCTGGCCGGCAAGCCGGCGACCGGCGCGCCGCTGCCTAACGGCAGTCCCGTCTCCGCGAATGTGCCGTCCAGCTGGCCCCAGACTAACCTGACCTTCCCCCAGGTGTCTCATAGAAACACTGTTTTTGACCCCGGGTACTGGTACATCACCACCCAGGAAGCCATGTTCGGCGGCTGGGTGCTCCAGCACGCCGGTTTCTCGATGGCCAACAACACCTACTTTGGCCAGAACAACGGTCTGCCCAACCCGTGGCTGAGCCCGGCGCTGCTGCTCTCGATCGGCCTCATCTTCGGGGCTTCATTCAAGGCCCTGCTGGCGCGGGAGTTCAAGTGGAAGTTCCCGCACACCAAGTCGGCCTATGCTTACGCGATCGGCGGCGGCACGCTGATGGGGGTCGGCGCCCGCATCGGGCTGGGCTGTAACATCGGCGCCTTTTACGGTCCCGCGGCCTTCGGTAATCCGAGCGCCTGGGTCTTCTTCGCCGGCCTGTTCGGCGGCGCCTGGATATCGGCCAAGTACATCAATTTCTTCGCCAACCGCAGGCTGGCAAGTGACGAAATGAACTTCGACATCGAACTGTAACCAGTATTTCAAATACTGCGGAGTTAACCAGGAGGTGAACAAGTAATGAAATTCAGCAAGAACGATGACGGCACTTACGAGCTGGACGTGACCGGCTATGTATGCCCGCATCCGCAGCTGTACACCCTCAAGTGCATGGAGAAGCTGCAGGACGGCATGGTCATGGACGTTCTGATCGACAACCCCTCTTCGGTGGAATCGATTACCCAGGCCTGCAACGGCAAGGGCTACGAGATCCTGGAGAAGACGAATCCCAAGGCTGGCGTCACGGCCCTGAAGATCCAGAAGTAGAGAAGGGCCTCAAGGCGCGCCTTTGCGCCATATAGTTTGAACCTGGCAAGGCGCGGGAACTACAGGATTGCATCTGTGGGTCCCGTGCCTTGTTGTTCCAGGGCTTCTCTGTCGCCAATGACGGCGGCGACGCCGGAATCCGTACGTGAGCCGCTGCGGGCAATCTTGAGTTATGCCAACGGCGATAATATAATCACGCCCCGGACGTTCCTGACACTTGGGGGCGGGCCATACAACCAAAACCCGATGGAGGTAGCGTATGGAGGTCGTGACATGAGCAAACTAGGTATCCTGGTCAACACGGATAAGTACGGCGACGATATCGTCGGTGTCGTCAAGGCGGCCAGGCAGGCCGGCCATGAAGTCACCATTTTCATGATGGATGACGGCGTCCTGCTGGCTCCCGAGCTGTCAAAGGCCTGTTCCGGCGATGCGCAGCTCTCTTACTGCGATCATTCGGCTGAACCCCGTGGCGTGAAGGATGTCGAGGGCGTCACGGCCGGCAGCCAGTACCAGAACGCGGTCATGATGCACGAAGCCGACAGGGTGGTGGTGTTTTGATGGGCGACGACGCGAAAAAAATCGCAGTGATAGTCACGGACAGGCAGAGCGAAGCCCTGCGCATGTCACTGGGTCTCACCATCGAGGGCGACGCCATCAGTGTTTTCAACTGTGGAGCTCCAATTGAGAGGACCGATGAGGTCAATACCAACATCGACGGCCTGGACATGATGGAATGCCAGTTGTTCTCGGTCAATGAGGTGGACGAGGGGTTCGCAACCATCACCATGCAGGAAATCCCGGCCAAACTGCTCGAGTACGACCACATCGTCTCTTACTAGGAGCCACTATGAAAATACTGCATATTATCAAGGAATTTACAGAGAGCGGCACCGCTGACGTTGTCATCGAGGATCACCAGAACCTCGGTCAGGACGTCACCATCTTCCGGCTGAAGGAAGACAGGGATTACGCGAAGCTCGTCGATCTCATCTTCCAGAACGACAAGGTCGCCACCTGGTAGCGGCAGCCTGCGCCAGCCGTGAAGAACGAAAAAAGGCCCTCCGCTTGGGGGGCCTTTCTGTTTTGTGGTATCAGGCTACCGGCCTTACGTTCGTCGCCTGCGGTCCCTTGGGGCCTTCCGCGGGCTCAAAAGTCACTTTCTGGCCTTCAGCGAGGGTCTTGAAACCATCGGTCTGAATCTCAGAAAAGTGGACAAACAGGTCGTTGCCGTTCTCCTGTTCGATAAAGCCGTAGCCTTTCTGGTCGGAGAACCATTTGACTGTTCCTTCTGGCAAGGTGTTTCCTCCCTTCAAATTCCCGTGGTCGGGTACTCGAGCCTTGCCAAAAGCAAACAATCAAGCACTGCCAACCAGTTCCTGCCCCGCCTGTCCCGACGGGCATCTTAACTATAAACGAGAGGATTGGTTTTTACAAACCATTTTGGGGGGTTCTGGGGCCGGTTTTAACCGGTATTTCTACGGCTTTGCGCCTCGCCGGCGGCCGGCGCGGAACGCGCCGCCCGCCACCGCTTGACAAACACCACGAAAAGGATGGCGATGATGATGCCGGCCGAGTCGATGGCCACGTCGCGGGGCTCCCCGGTCCGGCCGGGAACAAACTTCTGATGGAATTCATCCGAGACTGCGTAGAGCAGGGCCAGCACGCCCGCCAGTAAAAGGGCTGCGCGCTCGCGCAGCATCAGCTGCGCGAGCGCGCGCCATATGAGCAGGCAAAAAATGCCGTATTCAGACATATGGGCGATCTTGCGCAGGATGAAATCCCAGACGCCCCAGTGGGTCGACAGGTTCGGCTGGGCGGACAGGAAGAAGATAAGCAGGGCCCAGACAAGAACAGCAAACCAGGAAAGCAGGAGGCTGCCAAGCGGGGGAGAGGTTTTTTCGGTAGAGACGTTAATGGGTAATATTATACCCGAACCAGGCAGGTTCCGGCGGGAACCCAGGCGGGCAGCGGCAGCTGGCCGTTTGCCGGGCTTCTTCCGACTTCCTCCGGCTAAATCTTCAGGAACCGTCTGAGCGCCAGGGCGCTCCCCACCGAACCGAGCAGCATGCCGCCGCCGATGATGGCCAGCAACAGCCAGAATGTCGGTACGGCCTCGGCGCCCAGGAAGGTAAGCTGCTGCTTGATCATGTTGACGATCGAATTCTGCACGATGATCACGAGGATGACCGCCCCCGTGGCGCCCAGCAGGCCCGTAGCGATTCCTTCGATCACGAACGGCCAGCGGATAAACCAGTTGGTCGCCCCCACCAGCCGCATGATCTCTACTTCACGCCGGCGGGCAAAGATCGAAAGCCTGATGGTGTTGGAGATCAGCAGGACAGAAGCCACGGCCAGCAGCACTACAAATCCGCTGCCGCCGATGAGCGTATAATTGGCCACCATGTTCACCCGCTCGGTCGTCTTGCCGCCCGTCTTGACGCCGTCCGTGCTGTACACCCCTGCTCCATCTGCATGGGTGTCGGCCGTGGTGCCGAAGAGGCCGCGGGCGATGCTGATCTTGTCCCCAACCGGGTTATCCGTCACCCGCATGATCTCGTGATCGACGCGGATATACAAATCCTTGGCGAGCTGCGAGCCGCCGCCGGCAGTCACGGTCATAGTCGTGGCGCTGGCGCTCAGGCCGCCGGCCAGCTTGATCGGGTCGCGGGCCGTATTTGTGATCGCACTGTTATCGACGGCCGGGTTGTCATAGAAGCGGCTGGCGACCTCCTGCGTCTGGTTCGTGTCTTTCAGGAAGATCTCATACGACGCCGGCAGGGGATTGCCCGAGAGCGCCTGCAGCACGTCCTCATGGCCCTTCATGCTGTCGCGCAGCCTGTTCATCGCCTCGTCCTTGCTGACAAAGTTCATGTCCCGCACTTCGGGCATGGCCCGGATTTCGTCGCCCAGCTTGTTGATCTCGTCCTGCGAGGCGGCATTTTTGATAAAGACTTCGATCTCGAGCTTCTGGGTGACGCCGCTGGCGGCGCGCTGGACGTTGAAGAAGACGAAGGTGCCGATGCCGAGCACGAACATCGATACGAGCACGGTGACGATGCCGGCCAGGCTCATCACCCAGTTGCGCACCAGGGAATCGATCGCCTCTCCAAAAAAGAATCTGAATCTCATTTTAGCGGTACAACCCCTTGTCTTCGTCGCGGATGACCTTGCCGTCTTCCAGGGCGATGACCCGCTTCCTCATCTTGTCCACCATCTCGCGGTCGTGGGTGGCCATGAGCACGGTGGTGCCGGTGCGGTTGATGCGGTAAAGAAGCTGCATGATGCCGACCGAGGTGTCTGGATCGAGGTTGCCGGTGGGTTCGTCCGCCACCAGCAGCGAAGGATGGTTCACGAAGGCGCGGGCGACGCTGACCCGCTGCTGCTCGCCGGCGGAGAGCTCATCCGGCAGGTTGTTCATCTTGTCCCCCAGGCCGACCAGCTGCAGGATCTCCGGCACCTTGCGCCGGATCGACCGCGCCGGCTGTCCGGTCACCCTGAGGGCGTAGGCCACGTTATCGGCGACCGACTTGTTGGGAAGCAGCTTGAAATCCTGGAAGACGCAGCCGATGCTGCGCCGGTGATGCGGCAGGGCCGCGCGCCGCATGCGCTGCAGGTTGCGGCCGGCCACGGTGATCGATCCCTTGGTGGGCTCGAATTCCTTCAGCAGCAGCCGGATAAAGGTTGATTTTCCGGAACCGCTGTGCCCGACGAGAAAGCAGAATTCCCCCCGGTCAATATGAACGTTTACGCCGTCCAGCCCCACGATGTTGGGATCGTAGACCTTGCTAACATTTTCAAACCGGATCAATTAATCACCTCGTGCCGTCTCGAGCACGTATCGATTCATATCCTGGGTGGAAAGATGGGAGATCATTGTGAAGATACCACTGCGCCTTAAGCGCGCGCTCCTGCTACTTCCTGCCGGCGAGCACACTTTCTGCCAGCCCCACAAGGTGCTCCGGGGTCATTTCATAATCTTCCAGCAGCTCTTCCGGCTTTCCGGATTTTCCAAACAGGTCCTTTATACCGATGCGGCCTATCCTCGTGGGGCAAAATTCCGCGGCCACCTCCGCCACCGCGTCCCCGAGGCCGCCGATAACACTGTGTTCCTCTGCGGTGACAGCCGCGCCCGTCCTGGTCAGGCTGGCTACCACCGTATCCACGTCGATGGGCTTCAGTATACTAACGTTTACCACCTCGGCGCTGATATCCCTTTTTTCCAAAACCGCTGCCGCCTCCAGCGCCGCGCCTACCATTATGCCACAAGCGAAGATGGAAATGTCAGTCCCTTCCCTGAGCACGTCGCAACCCTTGCCAAGGCCGGCCAGCGGCTCGCGGTAAATGAAATCCACCTTGGCCCGCCCCGTGCGGATGTACATGGGACCGGGCGTGTTATAACTCTCTATCACCGCCGCGTACGCCTGGTTGAAATCGGCCGGGACTACCACCTTCATATGCGGCAGCATCCGCATCAGGCCGATGTCCTCGATCGACTGGTGCGTGCATCCGTCCTCGCCGACCGTGAGGCCGCCGTGGCTGGCGCAGATACGCACGGGCAGCCGCGGCTGGGCGATGCCCTGGCGTACCTGGTCGAAGGCGCGCCCGGTGGCAAACACTGCAAATGTGGAAGCATACGCTATCTTGCCGCTGATGGCAAGGCCGGCGGCGATGCTCATCATGTTGGCCTCGGCGACGCCGACGTTGAAAAAGCGTTCGGGGAAGGCGGCGCCGAAGGCGCCGCTCTTGGTGGAGCCGGCCAGGTCGGCGTCCAGCGCTACCACGTTTTCGTGGCGCTTGCCAAGCTCCAGCAGCGCCTCTCCGTAGGCCTCCCTGGTCGCTCTGGGTTTCAGCTCCTCATTCACCAGTTTCCCTTTCCCCCTCAGGATTTTCTCCCCTGAGCTCCATGAGGGCCGCCTCTGCCTCCTTGACCGTGGGCGCCCGTCCATGCCACTCGGCCTTGTTCTCCATGAAGGAAACGCCCTTGCCCTTCACCGTCCTGGCGATGATGGCGGCGGGCCCATCGGTGGCCTTGCTCCACTCGAGGGCGTCGAGGATCTGCTCGAAGTCATGGCCGTCGATGACACGCGTGCTCCAGCCGAAAGCAGCGTACTTTTCCGGGAGCGGCTCCACATTCATGACGTCTTTGGTAAAACCGTCTATTTGCAGGCCATTCATATCAACGATGGCCGTCAGGTTCTGAATATTGTAGTGGGCCGCCGCCATGGCTGCTTCCCAGACCTCGCCCTCCTGGGACTCGCCGTCGCCCAGCAGGGTGAAGATATGGCCGGGCAGCCTGTCCAGCCTCATGGCCAGCGCCATGCCGATGGAGACCGATAGCCCCTGGCCCAGAGAGCCGGATGAGATCTCCACCCCGGGGGTCTTGTGCATGTCGGGATGCCCCTGCAGGTGGCAGTCGATCTTGCGCAGGTTGAGCAGGTCGCAGGCCGGAAAATAGCCGCTATGAGCCAGCGCCGCGTAAAGTACGGGGGCGCAATGGCCCTTGCTGAGGATAAAACGGTCGCGCTCCGGCCAGCGGGGATTCGCGGGCCGCTTGTTGAGAATCTGGAAATAAAGTGCCGTAATGATGTCGGCGGCGGAAAGGGAGCCGCCCGGGTGCCCCGAGCCCGCCCTGGCAGTCATCCGGATGACTTCCTGGCGCAGCAGATTGGCCGTATCTTTGAGTTCCTGAATGTCCAGCGGGTAGAGCCTCCCGGAATGTACCGGTCTTCGTGTCGGGATATGGCGGCGCGCGGCGGGGCGCGGGCCACTCAAGACCGAGATTATCTAACGAAAACGGGCGCGGTGCAAGGGGAGGGCAGGCGACTTCAGCTTCGCCAGGAAGGGCAGCTCCGAGTTGCGCCAGTTATCCCGCGCTGCCCTCGTGCTGGGATGGGGGTGGTCATGCTGGTGTCGGTGGTCCTCGCTCATTCGTAAAGACGGCTCAGCCCTTGCGAATGAGTCAGCGTAGCCAAACCTCGACATACGCACCTCCGGGAAACGCCCTTATAGTTCCCGGTCCAGCCACTTTGCAATCTGGCGACCGCGGGAGTCCAGGCAGCAGTCTGCTGAATTAAAGAGGCGGCAGCGAGCTCATCGGGAAGGGCTTGCCATGCCCAGGGTAAACCATCTGGATTTGCGGGCTTTTCAGTTTTTCAATGCTGGCGTGGAAGCCGGCAAGGTCATCGATCATGAAATGGGCGTCGGGCCGGCGCATGTTCATCAGCAGGTCGCCGCAAAAAAGGCCGCCGTCAGCAGTGAGGACGCCGATGGACCCCTTTGAGTGCCCAGGCAGATGCAGCACCCTGGCATCGAGGCCGTATTCGGCGAGCGATTGCCCGTCGTCCAGGCAAAGATCAGGTTTGAACGTCTCGAGTTTTCCCATCCGGCACAGGGTAGTCATCAGTTTGCCGATCGGGATAATGATCCGGCCGAGCGGCGAGACCCGGTCCGGCCTGTCTTTCCGGTTCGACGCCTCGTCGCCGCGCTCGACCATCGGGGAATCAACATGATGCATGGCTATTTTTACTCCGTATTTTTCCCGCAGATAAGCGCCGTTGCCGGCATGGTCGTAATCACCATGGGTGAGGATGACCAACCTGAGATCCCCGGGGCGGCAGCCGGCGCTCTCGAGCTCGCGTTCCAGCTCGGCGCGCCGGGCGGGGAGCCCCGTGTCGATAAGAATAAAACCCTCGCCGGACTTTAGCAGGAAACAGTTGACGCCACGCAGATTGATGGTTTTGACATCTTCCATAATACCTCCCCTTCCGCCGGTCTCAGCAGTTGAGAAACAGGTCCCCTCAGCAGCCGTCAAGCCAGTTCCAGCAGGCTGGCGGCCGGAGGGTCTCGGCCGTGGACTACATGCGCCCGCTCTCCTCCGGGTACAGGTCCGGCACCAGGTCCGACTGCCAGTACTGCTTGCTTTCCACTTCCATGATGGTGAGGCGGCCGTTCCAGCCGGCGCCGGTGTCAAGCCGCCAGATGTTGTCGCTGCCGCCGAAGTTGACGGGCCTGCTGGTGCCCTCGATGACGGTGGGCGAGTGGCCGATGAAGACTTCCCTGAAATCAGGAATGCCGCTGTCGCGGTCGAACAGGCGGCGGTCCCAGACCATCAGCCGTTCATCCTGCCGCCCCATGGGCACGCCCGGCTCGATGCCGCCGTGCACGAACAGGCGGTTGGCCTCATCAACATGGTAAAGCCGGGCTGAGGTCAGGAAGGAAAGGTGCTCCGCCCGGCGCTCCTGCCATTCCGGCTTGCCGTAGGCCGCCATGGTGGCGGCGCCGCCCTGCTGAAGCCAGACAGCCGGCCTGGCGTCATAGAGAAGCCACTCGATCAGCCAGATATCATGGTTCCCCAGCAGGTAGATGAGATTCCTGGCCCGCATCAGCTCCTCCACGCATCCGGGCGACTCAGACCAGCCGTCGACGGCGTCGCCCAGGAAGATGAGCCGGTCGGCAGCGGGGTCAAAACCGCTGCGCTCAAAGCATTGCATCAGCGCCCGGTGGGCGCCATGGACGTCTCCCAGAACCATGGTTTTCATATTCCCCCACATGTGCTTTAACCCCGGGGCGCCGGCGCCGCAACCCGCCCTCAGCGCACTATCTTGGAAATGTTCTGCTCCAGGATGTCCTCGGCGCCCTTTTCCTTCAGCTGCGGGATGATGACATTGACGGTATTCTTGTCAACCACCGTCGTGATCTCGAAGTAATCCGAGTTGTAAAGCGGGGCCACCGTGGGTCGTTTCATGGCCGGCAGCACGCCGACGACGTCGTCGAGCTTGTCCCGGGAAACGTTCATTGACAGGAGCACCCGCCCGCGGGCGTCGATGACGCCCAGGAGCAGCGTGCGCACTTCCTCCATCGCCTTGCGCCTGGCGGGGTCCTCCCAGGCGGCCCTGTTGGCGATGAGCTTGGTGGTTGACTCCATGATGGTGTCCACGATCTTGAGGCGGTTGCGCCTGAGGGTGGAGCCGGTTTCGGTCAGGTCCACGACCACGTCCATCAGCTCCGGCACCTTGGCTTCGGTGGCGCCGAAGGAGTAGAAGACGTGCACGTCGATGCCGAGCTTATCGAAGTACTTCCCGGTGATATTGGGGAATTCAGTGGTCACGCGGCTGCCAGGCCTGATGTCGGCGGCCGCCTGGACGCTGGAATCTTCGGGGACCGCGATCACCATCTTCATCACGCCGGTGCCGGTCTTCGCATACGGCATGTCGGCCACCTCGACCACGTCGGCGCCGGACTCGGTGATGCAGTCCAGTCCGGAGATACCCAGGTCGAAGTAGCCCTCCTCGACGTATTTTGGTATCTCCTGCGGCCTCAGGATCTTGACGGCGCGGATGCGCTCGTCCTCGATGGAAACCGTGTACTCGCGGGCGCTGCGCTTGACCGGCAGGTCGGCCTCGGCGAACAGATGCAGCGTCTGCTCCTGCAGGCTCCCCTTGGGTAGTGCGATGCTTAACACTGGCGGACTCCTCGTGACGGTGCGGTTACGTTTTTTGCCTGCTGGAATTCTACCGGAAACCGCAGCAAAGGATAAGGCCACGGACCATCTGCAAGTCAAAAAGCTGCGGCCGCTGCTCAAATCAGGGAGTCTCGTCACGTCAACTTTGCCAACCGGCCTTGAGGCCATTCAGGTCAACAGCCGGTTGACGGCGTCCCTGACCCAGTCATGCGATTTCTCCCCGGCCTGCCAGACCGAGGCCGCCCATTCTCTGAGCGTCTCGCCGCGGCCGGGCCCGGGTGCGGCCCGCAGGACATCCTGCACAGTCAGCGAGCCCCTATGCTCCGGAGGCTCGAGCCGGGGCCAACGGCGTTCGCGCCGGGCCAGGGCCATGTGCGCCCGCTGCACCATCTTGCCTGTATAACCACGCTCTGTTGCCAGGTAAAGTCCAATGAGAGCGAAAGCGGTGGTGATGTTCTTGCTGCTGCCGGCGTGCTGGGCTGATACACCCACAATGTAGCCCGCGCGGCGCGCGTTTCCAGCTCGCCGCTCTCGAGCAAAGCAAGGTGGGGGGCTGGAAATCGGCTGTTTCTGTCTGAGGGCCGGTCATGGCGGTTTGAGGTCAGTGGTCTTAGAATATCCACATGGGCCGGATTCTTATCATACTGGGGCTGCTGATCGCCGTTGTGGGCGTGGTGCTCACGCTGCTCGAACGCTTCGGCCTGCCGCACCTGCCCGGCGACATACTGATCAAGCGGGACAACTATACCGTTTACATCCCCATCGCCACATCGATCATCATCAGCATCGTTCTCAGCCTGCTTATCTATCTGGGGTCGCGGCTGTTCAGGTGAAGCACAGGAGAGCTTCAAACCCCGCTTGTTTGTTCGGAAAGGTATCTCCTCTTGAGGGTGACGGTCAGGAAACCTACGCCTATCAGCAGCAGGCCCGTGATCACCAGCGCCGCCGGCCAGCCCATGCCGCTGGCGAAATACTCACTGGTGGTCTTGATCAGGAACAGCATCAGGAAGATGGTGCCCCACGTCAGGTACGCCATGCTTCTGATTCTCACACTGAGGAAGAGGACGCCAAAGACGAAACCGGGATAAAAGACTTCCCAGAAAACATTTTGGTCCGGCTTCCAGCCCCCGAGCGCCAGGGCCGCTCCCAGAAAGCCCACCAGGCCGAAATTGTTGAGAAACCCACAGATGGAGGCAAACTTGGTCCGTGCGAAGGCCTGCGCCAGAAACAAATAGGAAAGGCCCGCAACCACTGCCCGGTATAGATGAAAATCGGCTTGATCGACATGGGGTCCGGCCGCCAGCATCAGATAACTGGTGATGCTGAAAAATACCCAGGTGGCATACAGGATGCTGAATAGCACGAAAATGCTTTTGCGGTAAAGATAGAACGACGCCAAATAGGCCAGCAGCATGACGGCCGAGATCAGCGACTGATAACCATAACCGCTAGCCTTGAGCCCGGCGCTATCAAACACGACATACAGCCCTACCGGCAGGATCAGTGCGGAGATGAGATAGAATGCGGGCGCCGCCCGTTCTGTTCTTTCATCGCGGCTGAAGGCAAAACCGGTATAGTACGCGGCGATGCCGGCACCCAGTGTCAGCAATAACCGCGGCGCGGTTCCCAGCGTTCTCCAGTTCTGAGCCACCATGAACACGAGCCCTAAAAAGACGATGGCGCCGCCAATATAAAAGAGGATTTCGGCCACGCCGATCCGCTTTATCAGCGGCCGGCGCTCAGTTTCTTCCCGCGAAGATTCTGGCAGCTGCGGGACCGCAGCGCCGGCGGGACCCATGTTCATGCTGCTGCCGCTGGGAGCGGCCTTGAAGGCGCCGGCATTATAGGCAGCTATCACTTCTTTCCGGCTGATGAGTCCCTGCCCGGCCAGCTCGGTGATTTCCCGCAGCATCTCTTCCTTGCCGGCCATCTTACTGAATCCACCCGATGAATTTGACACCGTCGCAATACGCGTTGCTGCTGCGTTTCAGGTCGAGCTTCCGGCTGACATTGTGTCCGCTGATGTAGCGGGAGCAATAATCGCTGTCTGAAGAGAAGGAAAAGGGGAAGAAATCACCCCGGTGGTCCCCGGTGACGATTTCAAATCCGTCTGGCGACTGCCTGTCCGGGTCGAGGTTTAGTTGCTGCGCCTCGCTGAACGAGACTTCCTTGTTCTGGTTAGTGGCAACGTCGTGGATATACAATTTGGCTTCTTCCAGGGGAGTGCTGGGACCGTAGCGCCTGACATCCTTCTTGATCAGTTTTCCGTCCTGGACGTCATACTGCTGCGTGGCGTAGAAATCATCGCTGGTGGCGTAGAGGAAGTTGTACGCCGGATGGTAAAAGAGCCGGGGCAGGTAGATCACCGCCGCCACCAGCACGATCATCAGGATGGGAATGGAGACGCCGACGATGAGGGCGATGTTCTTCTTTATATTCATGTAGGAAATGTAGTCTTAAATGTAGTCTTTGTGTTGACCATTGATATGGTCTTATCGGCAATCACGACCGACGATTTAGAGGTTGGCTGTTAATATTTTCCCGTCAGATGATAGATACCTTCTGCATGACCTCAACAATATCCGCGCAGTTCCCCGGTATCACGGAGCCGCCATCACTCCGGCGAGCTCCTCTCCCCAGTGGCGCGCCTTCTCGAGCTCGCCGTCCCGCAGGGGCCCGTACTTGCCCTTGACGATGAACCGCCCGCCCTTGGCGATCGGTCTGTATCCCAGTTCTTCCAGGTCGTGAAGGATGGTGGAAGTGGAGCCTCCCGGCGACATGCGGAGGCGCGTTTCGAAGGCGGCGCAGCAACCGTGCCCTTCGGGCAGGCCTTCGAGCCAGGTGCGCATCGATGGCTGCGAGAGATCCGGGGGCGCTGGCGCCTTGCCTGGATTCTTGCGGATGCTTTCCCGCATGTCCTCTGTGGGCAGCCGGAAGCCCAGCACGGGGGCGCCGGCCACGATCAGGTCTGCCCCGGCTATCGCCTCGCCGGCGGCTTCGGATGTTGTCATTGCCTGCGCCTCCAGCCCGATGCCTTCGGCGATGGCACGAGCGGCCGCAGCGGTATTTCCCCACAATGATTCAAAAACGACAATCGCCTTCACGAATCGCCTCCCCTGATAGTTAGCCGAGCTTGCTTTGCTGTTTTCCGGCCTTTTCCGATAGTCCCCTACCGCTAAATTTCAGGTGTGGAAAGGCGGATAGCCGGCTGGCAGCGGCGCTATTTCTCTGGATGTCCGACGCAAATGCCGCAACCACAGCCAGCAGTAGAAGCCCGTGTGCAACGGGAGCGAGAGTATTCAGCAGGGAGGGGTCGTTGCTTCCGAAAACGGCGACATAAAGATTACGGACGAGGCCAAGTACCTTGTTGCGCTGGGGTGCCACCGCGCCAATTCTCCCCCTATGGTGAATAGTCAACCAGTCCCCACGAACAGATGCCGCCCTGTGTCCCTTGCCGGCCTGCGAAAGCCCAGGAAAAAAAACCAGAGCCAACCAGAGAGGGCAACTTTATCAGATTATTACTAATCCCTCCAGGGAAATGTAAAGCGAAATAGAAACCGGCCTGAGGTTATCCTGCGGGCCAAGCCAACAAACGTTTGTGGCATCCTTTAGAATTTTCATAGCCGTCGTCCTCTTCATGACCCTTTCGTTCCTGGCGGTTGCCTTGAAGTTTCAGACGGCGGTCTTCTTCCGCCTGCCCGCAACGGTGAGGACGGCTTTGTCCGTCCTGCACGCCGGTATCGTTGTGGCCAACGTCTCCCTGTACGGCCTGCTCTGCGCCATCGATTACAATAGGCTGGACCTGCCGCCGGCCCTGCGCGTCGCCGGTGGCGTCATGGCGTTTACCGGAATTTATCTGATTCTTGCCGGCATCCTGACCCTGAGGGCGGCCCTCTTCTTCCCGGAAAGCGACGGCCGTCTGGTGACCGGCCGCCTCTATCTGCTTGTGAGGAACCCCATGTATCTGGGAGGGATCACGGGCTCTCTCGGCATCGCCCTGGCCGTGGCATCCCTCTATGCTCTTTACTACACGGGAATATTTGCCATTGTTCTTTATACGGTGTCGCGTCTTGAGGAGCGTGATCTGGCGCGGCGGTTCGGCCGGGAGTTCGAAACCTACCGGCGGCAAGTGCCCCGGCTGATGCCGACCCCGGCCTCGATATCGGCTTTCGCCAGGAGCTTTCGCAGGGAGGCGCAGCGGTAGCTATCCCGGTGCGCCATCGGCGGGCAGGTTGGGTGTTAGCCGTGCAGGGTGTCGGCTGGGATGGCGCGGCAGCCGTAATGCGGGTTGTCAACGGCGCCGCCCGGGCTGGCTGCCGGAGATGGCGTTCAGCACAAGCAGGAGCAGCACCGCGCCGACGGTGGCGGTGCCGACGTGCCCGAGAAAGCTCTCGGGGACGATGTCGATGAGTGAGAACAGGTAGCCGCCGATAACGGCTCCGATCATCCCTACGATGATGTCCATCAGGCAGCCAAGCCCGCCGGCCCGGGTGATGACTCCGGCCAGCCACCCGGCGATCAGGCCGGTGATGACGAAGGTGAGCCAGTCCATGTGGGTTTGATTCAGTGGATGCGGGCGAAGTCCTGCTTTTTGTCACGAAGGCGGGGGCGGCGTAAAATAAAGTGAAACCGAAAGGTTTCATATCCTATTTAATCTTGGAGGCATCATGCAGGAAACAAATAAACAAGAACTTCCGGATATCCGCAAGACGGCGAGGTTCAAGGCTCCGATTCAAAAGGTGTGGGAGCCCCGGACGAGCTCATCCCCAGGGTTCAGCAGCCAAACGCCGTTATCCACGATACGATGAACAACGGCTGGGAGACGAACATCAACGAGAAGCTCCGCCAGGTGGTCGATGGATAATGCCGGCGGCTCTCAAGCACGATGTGTTTCAAGCCATAGCCGACCCGACACGCCGCCGCTTGCTGCGGCTGCTGGCCGATGAAGAGATGCCCGTCGGCGCCTTGAGCGGGCATTTTCCTACGAGTCGCACGGCCGTCTCCAAGCATCTGCGGGTCCTCGAGGACGCCGGGCTTGTCGACCATCACAAGCTGGGCCGGCAGCGGCTCTACCGGCTGCGGCCGGAGCCCTTGGTCGAGGTGAAGGCGTGGCTTGCTTTTTACGAGCGCTTTTGCGACAAACGGGTCGCTGATCTGAAGGCGTTCGTGGAGGACCGGTGATGCCCGGCGTTGACAGTTGGAGCGGATACAGGTATGTCAAATTTATGACGCGGTTCAACCAATGAAGCTGGCCACGTCTTCCGGCGGCAACCGGGGAGTCATCCCCCTTGCCGGCCGGGCCGGATACCCCAGCGGCACCAGCACCAGCAGGCGCCGTCCCCCGGGGAGCCCCGACGATGCGCGCCACCTCTGCTTCGTCGAAGGCGCCCACTCAGCAACCGGCCATCCCCATGGCCACCGCGGCCAGCAGCAGGTTCTCGGCGGCAGCGGCCAGCCTCTTCCGGGTGGCCCTTTCCCGCACTACGTAAAAATGCCACGGCTGCTTTTACCTTATCCCGAGACTTTTCCCGCCTTCAGCACCAGGTATTCATGAATGAAGTCATCGATGTCGCCGTCCAGCACCGCTTGGGCGTTGCCGGTCTCGTGGCCGGTGCGGTGGTCCTTGACCATCTGGTAGGGAGCCAGTACGTAGGAGCGGATCTGGCTGCCCCAGGCGATCTCGGCCAGCTCGCCCCGCTCCTTCTCCATCTCCTCCAGGCGCCTGCGTTCCTCCAGTTCCAGCAGCTTGCCCTTGAGCAGTTTCATGGCAGTGTTGCGGTTCGAGATCTGGGAGCGCTCGTTCTGGCACTGCACCACTACGCCGGTGGGGGTGTGGGTGATGCGCACGGCTGAGTCGGTCTTGTTGACGTGCTGGCCGCCGGCGCCGCTGGCGCGGTAGGTTTCGACGCGGAGATCCTTCTCGTCGATCTCCACTTCCACGTCTTCCTCCACCAGCGGGCTCACCTCTACCGCCGTGAAACTGGTATGGCGGCGCCTGGCGGCGTCGAAGGGCGAGATGCGCACCAGCCGGTGGACGCCGCGCTCGGACGAGAGGAGGCCGTAGGCATTCTCACCGTGGATGGTGACGGTGGCGCTCTTGAGGCCGGCCTCGTCGCCGGCGGTGGCCTCGTTGATCTCGGTCTTGAAACCACGGCGGTCGGCCCAGCGGAGGTACATGCGCAGCAGCATCTCGGCCCAGTCCTGGGACTCCGTGCCGCCGGCTCCCGGGTGGATGGTCACTACTGCGTCGCCGTCATCGTACTCGCCGCTGAACAGGCGCTCTTCCTCGAGCTGGGAGAGATGGGCGAGCGTCTGGCTGAGGGAACCCCAGGCTTCGCCGACAAAGCCGGCCGCCGCCTCGAGGCCGGCTGCTTCCGCTTCCTCACGGGCCATTTCCACCATGGCTCCGGCGTCGCCCACCTCGGCCTCGATGTGGCGATAGCGCTTCAGCCGCCGCTTGGCGCGCCGGTACCCGGAGCTTACCCTGGCCGCCCCCGCCCTGTCGGACCAGAAGTCCGGGGCCTGCATGCGGCTTTCCAGTTCCGTGACCGTCTTTTCCAGGGAGGGGGGGTCAAAGGTAATCACCCAGCCAGCGGAACTTGTCGTTAATCTGGGCGATCAGGCCGTCCAACTCTTCGATGCCGTGTGCCGCTTGTTTCTTGTCCATCATGGTTGATTATCCCTTAATTCTTTGTATGATTAACCGCCGCCGCAACCACCCCGTACCGCTGTGGGTGAACCGCCTCGCTGCGTTCCTCGTCAGCATCGCGGATAGCAGTTCCTGACTTTACTCCGGACAGTATAAGTCTGGAAGATACATGACCCCAACCAGAATGTCTACTTAGAACCCCTCGTGTATATTGATTAAGGCGCCTATCACAAGAAT
>JAJYIN010000007.1 GCA_021790075.1 Actinomycetes bacterium
TCGCGGGTACGGGCGCTGAAAGAGATGAACCCGATGCTGGGCACCCGCGGCTGCCGCCTGGGCATCCAGTGGCCGGAGATCTACGAGATGCAGGTGCGGGCCATCATGCGGGCCGCCGTCGCCATCCAGAAGAAGACCGGCGACGCGCCCCTGGTGGAGATCATGATCCCGCTGGTGGGGTATGCCCAGGAGCTGCGCATCATGCGCGAGCTGACCGTCAGGACCTGTGACGAGGTGCTGGCCGCGGCCGGGATCAGCCTCGACTACAAGGTCGGCACCATGATCGAGCTGCCGCGGGCGGCGCTGACCGCCGGCCACATCGCCGACTACGCCGACTTCTTCAGCTTCGGCACCAACGATCTTACCCAGACCACCCTGGGATTCTCCCGCGACGACGCCGAAGGCAAGTTCCTCACTTTTTACCTGGACGAGTGCATCGTCAAGAACAATCCTTTCGAGACCATCGACATCAACGGCGTCGGCAGGCTGGTGGACATGGCGGTCCAGGCCAGCCGCGCCAAGAAGCCAGACATCAAGCTGGGCGTCTGCGGCGAGCACGGCGGCGAACCAAATAGTGTCAAGTTCTGCCACCGGGTGGGTCTCACCTACGTGAGCTGCTCCCCCTACCGGGTGCCGCTGGCCCGCCTGGCTGCGGCTCAGGCTGTCCTGGAGGAAAAGGAAATGGTGTTCACGACCGCCTAAACTCGGGTGAAACTCGGGGACACCATACTATTTTTTTGCAGGTGTTTTGTCTGCACTGCCCGGAGCTCCGGCGTGAAGCTGCAAATCCGTCCGGACGCATCATAATTCCGGAGCACCGGCGCGCCGCTTGTCCGTCCGGCGGCGGCGCTATAATTGAAAAAACCAGACGGCGGCGGGTCGGCCGGCGCCTCTGACCGCCTAGGCAGGGCCATGACCACAAAGCCGAAATCTCCTACCGAGCAGTGGGAAGAGGCCAATCTTTCCCCCCGCGCAGTGAGGGCGTCCGCCAGCAGGGGACGCACCCTTCCTGAGGAGCCCTGCTCGCTCAGGACCTGCTTCCAGCGCGACAGGGACCGCATCGTCCATAGCAAAAGCTTCCGGCGCCTCAAACACAAGACACAGGTGTTCATCGCGCCCGAAGGCGACCACTACCGCACCCGGCTCACACATACACTGGAAGTCTCTGGCATCTCCCGCACCGCCGCCCGGGCCCTCAGGCTCAACGAAGACCTGGCGGAAGCGGTCAGCCTCGGCCATGACCTGGGGCACACCCCCTTTGGCCACATCGGCGAGGAGGCGCTCTCTGCATGTCTCGAGCGCGCCACCGGGCGCAGGTTCGAGCACAACCGCCAGAGCCTCCGGGTGGTCAAATACCTGGAGCGGGACGGCCAGGGCCTCAACCTCTGCGCCGAGGTGGAGGACGGCATCCTCCGGCATACCGGCGCCGGGCTTCCCGAAACCCTGGAAGGAAGGATCGTCCGCATCGCCGACCGGGTGGCCTACATTAACCACGACATCGACGACGCCCTGCGGGCCGGCATCATCGCGCCGGAAGAGCTGCCGGGGAAAGAGATCAAACTGCTGGGCCCAACCTGCAGCAGGCGCATCGACACCCTCGTGCACGACCTGGTCAAGGCCAGCATGGAACAGGATGACATCAGGCAGAGTCCGGCGATGGAAGCAGCGATGAACAGCCTCCGCCGCTTCCTCTTCGACAGGGTTTACCTGGGATGGGTGGCCGAGCGGGAAGAGCAACGCGTTACCCTGGTGGTGGATAGCCTGTTTGACTATTACCGCGGCCACCCGGAGCTCCTGCCTGACTGGACCGGCAACGGCGAAACCGAGCTGGAGGTGAAGGTGGCCGACTACATCGCCGGCATGACCGACCAGTTCGCCATCCGCACTTTCAAGGAGCTGTTCCTTCCCAGCGGCTGGGAGGGCTCCTGATGGCCCGCATCGCGCCGGCGAGCGTCCAGGCGGTCCTGGACGCCTGCGACATGCTGGAGATCGTCGCACCCTACACTACCTTGAAAAAGAGCGGCGCCAACTACATGGGCCGCTGCCCGTTCCATGCCGAGAAGACCGGCTCCTTTTCTGTTGACCCGGCGCAAAAACTTTATTACTGCTTCGGCTGCGGCGAGGGTGGCAACGCCTTCACCTTCATCGAGAAGAAGGAAGGGCTGGATTTCGCGGACACGGTCAGGCTGCTGGCGGACAAGTACGCAGTCAGGCTCGAATACGAGGAGAGCTCGCCCCGGCAGGAGGAAAGGCGCCGGCAGCGGGAGCGGTCCTACTCCCTGCTGGACCAGGCGGCCGCTTATTACTCCCGCTATCTGTGGAAATCATCCGCGGCGGCGCCTGCCCGGGAATACCTGGCCGGCCGCGGTTTCGGCGAGGCGGTCATCAGGGAGTTCCGGCTGGGCTTCTCGCCAAAAGGGGGCGCCTCGCTTCTCAAGGCGGCGGCCGCCAAGGGCTACGCCGCCTCCGAGCTGGAGGCTGCCGGCCTGATCATTACCCGCGGCGGGCGCACCTACGACAGGTTCCGGGGGCGCCTCATGTTCCCGTTCACCGACCACCGCGGCCGGGTGCTGGGCTTTGGCGCCCGGGTGCTGGATGACAGCCAGCCCAAATATCTGAACTCACCCGAGTCGGAGATCTACCACAAGAGCAACCTGGTTTTCGGCCTCGGCAACGCCCGCCAGGCGATCACCAGGGAAGACCGCGTCTACGTCGTGGAAGGCTACACCGACGTGCTGGCCCTCAGCCAGGCCGGCGTTGGCAACGCCGTCGCCTCCATGGGCACCGCGCTCACCGGGCAGCAGCTCAAGGAGATCGCCAGGTTCACCAAGAACGTTTACCTCTCCTTCGACGCCGACGCCGCCGGGCAGAAGGCGATGCTGCGGGCGCTGGAGCTGGCGCGCCGGCTCTCCCTGTTGGTGAGGGTGGTGGAGATCCCCGCGGGACAGGATCCGGCGGACATGATGCTGGCCGGCGCCGGCGCCGGCGAATTCGCCGAACTTGCCGGAGGCGCCCCGGGGTTGCTAGAATGCCAGGTCCGTGCGACTCTTAACGCCGCCGACCTGAGCGGGGCCGAGGGGCGGATCGAGGCATTTTCAGCGCTAAAGGAAGTCCTGGCCGAGGCCGCCAACTCGATCGAGCGGGACGAGCAGTTAAGAATAATCGCAGATCGACTCCGTCTTAGCCCTGAAAATATGGCATACTTATTACAGTCGATCTCGTCAGGGGGCAAGAAAGAGGGCGGCGAGACCGAACGGCGGGTATTATCTCAAGAGGAGCTCACTGAGAGGAGCTTCCTGAGCCTGTGTCTGGCATGCCCAGGGGAGGCCAGAAGGTATCTACAGGATATGACCGAAGCCTACTTCACGACCGAGCCAAACCGGTCAGCGTTTAAATGGGTCAAGGAGAGACTCGAAGGCTGGGAATCCGGGTCTGTCCCTGCTGACGCTCAGATATCCGCAAACACAGCGGCTCATTCCATCTTGCCCGAACTCATCATCCGCTCCGAGAGCGACCACCTCAACTCCGCGCCTGGAGCGCTTCCCGAACTTTTTTTTCGGCTGACAGAAGCCGAGCTTTCCCGGCGGATCCGGCGCATCAAGAACAGGCTGGATGACGGAGACGAAGACTCCGAATCCTTCCGCAAGCTATGCCGCCTCGAGAACCGCCGCCGCGAGATCATCGACCTCATTCAATCCGGAAAGTACGGGATGGCATGAGCCAATCCGACGAACTCGGCATCGACGAGGTGCGAGATCTGCTGCTGGAAGGCCGGGAGCAGGGCTTTCTCTCGGCCGACCGGGTGGCGGACGTCCTCCAGGACGTCGATCTGACCACAGAGCAGATCGAGAGCATTTACGCCCTCTTCCTGGATCTGGGCATTGACGTGGTGGAAGAGGATGACGAGATGATGATGGCCGCCGAAGCCGGCGCCAAGTCGGAGGAAGAGATCTTGAGCCGCCTCGATCTCTCCGTCAAGACGCCTACCAGCGACCCGGTCCGCCTCTATCTGAAGGAGATTGGCAGGGTGCCGCTCCTGACCGCCGAGGAGGAAGTGACGCTGGCCAAGCGGATCGAGCGGCAGGACATGGAGGCCAAGCGCAAGCTCATCCAGGCGAACCTGCGGCTGGTGGTAAGCATCGCCAAGCGCTACGTGGGCCGGGGAATGCTGTTCCTGGATCTGATCCAGGAAGGGAACCTCGGCCTTATTCGTGCCGTGGAGAAGTTTGATTACCGCAAGGGATACAAGTTCTCAACCTACGCCACCTGGTGGATCCGGCAGGCCATCACCCGCGCCATCGCCGACCAGGCCCGCACCATCCGCATCCCGGTGCACATGGTGGAGACCATCAACAAGCTCATCCGGGTGCAGCGCCAGCTGCTCCAGGACAAGGGCCGGGAGCCCACTCCCTTTGAGATCGCGAAGGAAATGGACACCACCCCCGAGAAAGTAAGAGAGATTCTCAAGATTTCGCAGGAGCCGGTTTCACTGGAAACGCCCATCGGCGAAGAGGAAGACAGCCAACTGGGTGATTTCATCGAAGACAGCGAGGCAGTCGCCCCGGTGGAGGCTGTCTCTGATATCATGCAGAAAGAGGATCTGGCTGAGGTGCTGGGCAGCCTTACCCACCGGGAGCGCAAGGTAATCGAGCTCCGGTTCGGGCTCAGGGGCGAGCATCCCCGCACTCTCGAGGAAGTTGGGCAGAAGTTCGGCGTCACCCGGGAGAGGATCCGGCAGATCGAAGCCAAGACCCTGGTCAAGCTGAAGAGCTACCGGGAATCGCAGAAACTGCGGGAGTTCCTCGAGTAGGGCCGCAGCGTAGAAGGCCGCTCGCAACGGTGGTGGCACAGGCAGGGTCAGGCGTCCTCTTGGGGCGTTTTTTGTTGCCCGGTTTTTATTTCCGGCTGCCGGAGGGGTCCCGGCCGGCAAGAACAGGCGCCGGGAATTTGGCAGCCGGTCTGGCCGGGAATTAAACTATGAAGGACATGGAAGGAAAAAAGGCAATGGAAGAAGTTCAACGGGCCATCCTGGTCGTTGACGACGAAGAGATTGCGCGGGAAACGCTCGACCTCGTTTTGCGTGAGCGGGACTACCGGGTGGCGACCGCCCCGGATGGTCAGCGCGCCATCCGCCTGCTCCAGGAGCAGGTCTTCGACGTTGTGGTCGCGGACCTGAAGATGGAAGGCATGAACGGCCTGGATGTGCTGGAAGCGGTCAAGGAGAGCTGGCCGGATGTGGAGGTGATCGTCATCACCGGCTACGCCAGCCTCGATACCGCCAAGGAAGCCATCAAGAAGGGCGCATACGACTATATCGTCAAGCCTTTCAAGATGGACGAAGTCACTCAGACGATCCGCGGCGCCGTCGAGAAGCGGGGACGGCTGGAAGAGGATGAGCGCCTCCGGCGCGAACTTGAAGAGCGTTACCGCTACTCCGAGATCATAGGCAAGAGCCCTATGATGCTGAAAGTCTTCGATCTAATCACCAAGGCGGCGGATACGGATTCCAGCGTGCTCATCTCGGGCGAGACCGGCACCGGCAAGGAGCTGGTGGCGCGGGTGATTCATAACCGCAGTCTCCGCTCCGGCAGGCCGTTCGTTACTGTCAACTGCGGCGCCTTTTCGGAAGAAGAGCTTACCCGGGAACTTTTCGCCCAAGCCCGGGAAGGGACGGCCGCCGGGACTGCGGTGAAGGGGCTGTTGGAGGAAGCGGATGGAGGCACCATTTACCTCGACGAGATCACGGAAACGACCCCCGGCGTGCAGGTGAAACTGCTCAGATTCCTGCAGGAGAAAGAAATAACGCACATAGGCGGGATGCAGCCAAAGACGCTGGACGTCCGGGTGATAGCCGGCACCAACCGCAGTCCCCGCCGGGCCGTACAGAAAGGCTGGTTCCGCCAGGACCTTTACTACCGGCTGAGCGTGGTGGAGATCCATATGCCGGCGCTCTCGGAGCGCAAAGAGGACATCCCTCTGCTGGCCCAGCATTTTCTGGACCGGTACTGCAGGAAGCAGGGGATCGAGAAGAAGCGTTTTTCCTCAGAAGCGCTCAAGAGGCTGAAGACCTACGAGTACCCGGGTAACGTGCGCGAGCTGGCGAACATCGTCCAGCGGGCCGCAGTGCTTGCCACCGGCGAGGAAGTGGAGGGAAGACACCTGCCTCAGGAGCTGATGAGCGTCAGGATGAAATCGCCGAGAAACGAGACGGCGGGCCTGCCCAGCCTGCAGGACCAGGAAAGCAAGCATATCCAGCGGGTGCTGGCCAGCACCGGTTACAACCGGACACGGGCTGCGGAGATCTTGGGGCTGGACCGCTCGACCCTCTGGAGAAAGATGAAGAAATACGGGCTATAGGGCTATTGGCCGGCGGGCGGCGCTCTTCAGCTTGAAAAGCCTGCGAGCGCCCCTCTATAATTCAACTACCTCCAGTTTTGCTATCCTCGGTAGCTCAATGGTAGAGCAACCGGCTGTTAACCGGTTGGTTGCAGGTTCGAGTCCTGCCCGAGGAGCCAACCTCCTGGCCTGACGCGCTGCTACCCTTCTTCCAGTTCGCCAACGACCGGATAGGAATCAAGCACATCGGTTTCGTGTGGGGCGTCGGTTATCTCCTGCGAGAGGTCCATTCCGGCCGTGTGTTCCCCCTGGTGATCGCCGTCCTCCCAAAGGGGGCTTTCCGTAACGTCATAGACCTTGCCGTTGAGGGCAATGTAGACGGGCGGACCCTCACCGCCGCCGCGATGGGAGAGCTCTTCCCTCGTGATCTTTTTCATTGCAAAAACCTTCCTTTATTCAACCGGACATATAGTATTTTCCTGCAATTGCTGTGATTTATAACACCTGAAGCCCTGAGCGGCATCGTTTCTCAGGGATATCCCCGATGCCTAACCGCCGGCGCAAGCATTATATTGAAAATCATGAGCACTATCGATTGCCCATATTGCGGACAGGCAAAAACAGGCGTGGATATCTCTCACTTCACGGGCTGCCGTTTTTGCGGATTCAAGTCTGCGCTTGTGCACGACAAGAGGGGCAAGAAGATACTCATCATTGACCGCGAGATGCCTTACCTCAAGCGCCGCCTGGAAGAACTCTCCGAACGGTATCCCGATACCGCCGTCATCGTGGACCGGCGGGTGGCGCAGGATCCTCATGACCGGCCGGACCGGCGGCTGCGGCTGGTGCCCGCGCCGGCTGCAGGCGGCGCGGGTCCCCTGGGGACCGGTAAACCTGCCTAGTCCAGCGCCGCCAGCGCCATGCCCGCCTCGTAGGCGGCCTCAAGGTCTTCAGTCCTTTCCAGAATCTCCCCGATCTCATCGACGCCTCGCACCAGGACGTAGAGATCTTCGCGCGGTTTGGCGTCGATTGCATCAAAAAAGTACTTGAGCGTCAAGAGGGCGCCTTCGAACAGCCGTTTGCCCCTGGTGCCGCCCACCCCGATGAACACGCCATATCTGCCGGGAGCGCCGGCCCGCCGGGGGAAGGGCTCCCTGAGGACGTACTTGAGTGACCAGTAGCACTGTGTTCTGTCGATCATGGCTTTGGCCTGGGAAGGCAGGCCCATGAAGAAGATGGGGGAGGCCAGCAGGATCCGGTCGGCCCACTCCAGTGCTTCATAGACCGTTTCCATGTCATCGGGAGTGCTGCATTTACCCGTTGCGTAGCAATCGTTGCACTCGCTGCAGCCGGCTATTTCGAGTTCCCCCAGGGCCAGCTTCCTCATGTCGGCGCCGGCGTCAGCGGCGCCGGCGAGGGCGCGGTCCAGCAGCGTCTCTGTATTGCCGCCGCGCCTGGGGCTGCCCAGGATACCGAGCACCCGCGTCAAATTTCCAGCCTCCGGACCTTTGTTTCCAGTGGCAGCCGTCCGGGATCGGGCGCGGAGATGGCGGGATAGCCAATGCAGACCAGCGCGACCAGGTGTTTGCTGGGATCGACACCCAGGAATTGGCGCAGCAGCTGCTGGTTGAAAAGGGTAAACCACAGGCTCCCCAGCCCTAGCGCCGTCGCCGCCAGCAGTATGTTCTCGATGACCGCGCCGCAGGAATACTTGTAGCTGTCATAGGTTTCCTGGCCCCGCTGCTGGGTCGGCGATACCGGCAGGCCCACGACGCCGATGATGACCGGGACGTTTTTGAGGAACGCTAGCGAGTACTGCCTTAGCGCCACATCCTCCCCGGATTCCTCGGCCACCCCCTGGGGCAGGGGCCGCACGTAACTGAACCCGCGCACCTCCACCCGGCCGGTCTTCTTGGCCTGCTCGGAAAGCTCGTAAAGGCGCCGGCGGGACTTCTCGCCGGTCACCAGGATGAACTCCCAGGGCTGGCTATTGGCGGGCGAGGGCGCCCAGTGGGCGGCGTCCAGGATGGCGCCGATCTTTTCCGGCTCGACCTCACGGCGCTCAAAGGTCCGGTGGCTGCGCCTGGTCCTGATGGCTTCAAACAAGTCCATGCTTTCCATTTCATCCGGAGGGACTGATTCGGCCGGCGGCGCCGCGCTCAAGGAGGCGCAGCGGCCGCAGCGGCTGCCGTTATCTAATAACCAAAATGGCCGTGCGTCAAACTGTGGGGAGGAGCTGCTCCTGCCGATAAAAAAAATAATTTAACTTTTGCTAAGCTAGGTTAAGAGTCCATTGGTCCATTAGGTGTGAGGGTGCGGGAATGGAAGTGGCAACAAACCGTTTGCTGATCGTCGATGACGAAGCTGCCGTCCGGGAGGTGCTTCACCGGTTCCTGGAGGGCGCCGGCTATGAATGCCGGGATGCCGTCGACGTCGATGAGGCCCTGGCGGCAATCAACTCCGACCATATCCACCTTGTGCTTTCTGACATCATGATGCCGGGCCGTTCCGGCGTGGACCTGCTTCGTGAAGTCCAGAAACAGAAACCGGACACGGCGGTCATCATGCTCACCGCCGTGGCGGATACCCAGACCGCCATCGCGTCCATGAAGCTGGGGGCGCTGGACTACATTCTCAAGCCGTTCAATCTGGAAGAAGTACGGTTCAGCGTGGAGCGCGCGCTGGAGCATCGCAGCCTCGTCCTGGCCAACCGGGAATACCGCGAGCAGCTCGAGCAGAAAGTAAAGGAGCAGACGGCGGCGCTGAGGGATACCTACCTGGGCGCCATCGAGGCGCTGGCGGAGGCGCTGGAAGCAAAAGACCCGTACACAAAAGGCCATTCGCGCCGGGTCACCGGGATCGCCGTGGCCATGGCGGAGGGGCTCGGCTGGAGCACTGAAAGAGCCGGCCAGATGCAGCTGGCGGGGCTTGTGCACGATATCGGCAAGATCGGGGTTCCTGAGGAAATCCTCCACAAGCCCGGCAAGCTGACTTCCGAGGAATTCAAATCCATCGAGGAGCATTCAGTCATCGGTGAGCGGATACTGAAGCCGGTCGTCCGCGACGCCGAGGTGCTGTCCATCGTCCGTTATCACCACGAGAGATTCGGCGGCGGCGGCTATCCGGAAGGCATATCTGGCGAGAAGATTCCGCTGGGCGCAAGGCTACTGGCCGTAGCCGACGCCTTTGACGCGATGACTTCCAACCGGCCCTACCGGCAGGCGCTGTCAACCGATGCCGCCCGGGCAAACCTGCTGGCCAACCGCGGCAGCCAGTTCGATCCCGATGCGGTGGGACTTTTCCTCAGGGTGGAAGGGAAGATTCCTTTTTGCCCCCTGTCAGCGCACCCGAAAAAGGCCGTCTGACGGCCGTCTGAAAAACTTCTACGCAGCCGCCCGGGCTCCTGCCGGCGCCGGTTTATAAAACTGCTCATCAGGGTAGGATCAGAAATAAGTCGGGTGATTCCCTTATTCCGTTTGAGCACTCCCTCCGTTAGTCTGACAAACACCCTTGGGGGCGCAGGTAACTTTTTAGGGAGGAAAGCAAGATGAAGAAGTACGATTGTGATGTCTGCCAGTCGGCCGGTTCAGTCAACCAGTGGGGCTACTGCGAGATCTGTGGTGAGGAGTTCGAGGAGCCCGGGTCAATGATCGGATTTCCCCAGGTTGAAGAGATGGCGCCTGAGGTGGCGGTGCCCGCCGGCGCCATTTTCTCGATCGGGCAGGATGCCGCTTAATCAATCGCCGGCGGCAAGGTCATAAATAACATGAATTCCTGGGAAACAGGCAGGCTATGCCTGTTTTTTTGATTTTTGGGCAAGCGAGTTTTCTGGAAACGCGGCTGGTGATATAATCGCTCCCATATGACATAGGGGGAGCTGCGCGCAAGCGGCTGAGAAAGTGATGTTGTCACTGACCCCAGGAACCTGATCTGGGTAATGCCAGCGCAGGGATGACTCTGGCGGAAAAAGGAGCCGTACCGGTGTTGGTACGGTTTTTTGTTTTTCGGGCATTGAGCGCACCACAAACAAGAAAGGAAGGAAATATGGCTTATTTTGCACCTATCGACGAGAAGGATGTGACCAAGGCCATCGTCGGCGGTTTCATGAGGCAGTTCGAGGAATATGCCGAGAGCGACGTCATCATTGTCGGCGGCGGCCCCAGCGGCCTCATGTGCGGCAAGGAACTGGCGTCCCGCGGCGTCAAGACCCTGATCGTGGAACGGAACAACTACATCGGCGGCGGTTTCTGGATCGGCGGCTACCTGATGAACAAGGTGACGCTGCGGGCCCCCGCCCAGGAGGTCCTCGACGAGCTGGGCGTTCCCTACGAGGAGGCCCAGCCCGGCCTGTATGTGGCCGATGGCCCCCATGCCTGCTCGAAACTGATCGCGGCCGCCTGTGATGCCGGCGTCAAGTTCGCCAACATGACCATCTTTGAGGACGTCGTCATCCGCGAGGGCAACCGGGTGGCCGGCGTGGTCATCAACTGGACGCCGATCGTATCGCTGCCGCGGGAGATCACCTGTGTCGACCCGGTAGCCATCGAGGCCAAGATGATCGTGGATTCCACCGGGCATGATGCCTGCGTCCTCTCAAAACTGGAACAGCGGGGAATGGCGGAAACGGTTGGCTTCGGCGCCATGTGGGTAGAACGCTCCGAGGATCTCATCCTGGAGCATACGGGAGAATTCCTGCCGGGGCTGGTCATTACGGGCATGGCGGTATCGACCGCCTACGGACTGCCCCGGATGGGCCCCACCTTTGGCGGCATGCTGCTGTCAGGAAAGCGGGCCGCAGAAGTAGTGATGGAGAAGCTCGGCCAGGCGGCTGCCAGCAAGTAGCCGGTTGAAACAGCGGCCGGGACGGTCATATGACGGCTATCTCGAGCATATACGTTTATGTCGAGCCGCGGTGTGCGGTTGTCGACTATGACGACGTCGCCGCGCATGTGCGGCAGAATCTGCCAGGCGTGGCTGTTTCCCTGCGGGGGCGGATACTTGAGGACAGCGTTGCCGGGGACAGCGCCGCTGCCCGCCAGCTGGCCACAGCCCTGGCCGGCGCCAAGGTGAGAAAGCTCGGGGAGCCTGCGCCCCGCCGCCAGAAGTCGTTGCCGGGCGAGGTGGAGTACGAGCTCAGGCGGCTGGCCAATCCGGACGGCCAGGCCTACGGCCTGCTCTACGATGCCGGGGCTATGCTCGAGGTTTACCGCGGCTTCCTGCCGGAGATGGAGGCCCGCCGCCAGGACACGCTGCATGTGATCTTCACCAATCAGCTAATCGGAAACTGGGATGCGGCCGACAAACGATATCACGCGCGGACGGTGATCTGTTCTTCGCCGTCGATCATATCGCTGAGCGGCCTGGTGGAGGCGCCGGCGCGGGAACCGGGTTATTACCTGGCCCGCCGCAGCTCCGAAGCCCTGGGTTTCCAGGAAGAGGCCAAAATGGAGCTGGCGCGCTTTTTTGCCGGTGATTATCTGACGTTTGATGACTCGCGGATGACGGAAGCGGCCAAGGGTTACGTCATGGCGGCGGCGTCATACAGGATGACCGGTGAGGCATTTTGCGCCGACCCTGACTGCGGGCTGTTCAACGCGCACTGGCAGCGCGAGCTGATCCGGGCTCAGCTCGGCGGCCCTTACGAATATTGTGAGCCGCATAGCCGCGTTTTCCGGCAATGCAAGACGACGCAGGAGGCCCCGTGGAGATAGACCTGGGATTGTACGTAATTACCGCCGCTACCCCCGAACTGGGCAGGGACCATTACGATGTGGCGGTCGCTGCCGTGGAAGGCGGCGCCACTGCCATCCAGCTCAGGATCAAGAAGCGCGCCATGGGTGAAGCGCTCAAGATAGCCACCGCGATCCACGAAATGACGAGCGCGGCGGGCATACCCTTGATCATCAACGACCACGTCGGCATCGCCATGGCTTCCGGAGCTGAAGGGATCCATGTCGGCCCGGATGACATCTCTGTGTCGGCGGCGCGACGGATGCTGGGCGCCGCCGCGATTATCGGCAGGTCGGCCGGCAAGCACGACGAAGCAATCAAGGCTGAACGGGCCAGCGCCAGCTATGTGGGCGTGGGACCGGTATTTCCCACCGGCACCAAACCGCAAAAAAGCCCGGTGGGAGTCTCCCGGCTGATGAAGGTGAAGGCAGTGCTGGGGCTGCCGGTAGTGGCGATTGGCGGCATCGATGCGGCCAATTTGGCATCGTGCATCGAGGCTGGCGCCGACGGCGTCGCCGTTGTTTCCGCCGTGGCTATGGCGGAAGACATGGTTGCGGCCACTGCTGAACTCCGTGGCGAGCTGGACCGGGCGCGTGCAGGAATCAACCAGAGACAGATGGCAGGTTAGGACATGTCTTCGCGGACTCTGTTGCAGGTATTGAAGGAAGGCTCCCTGCCGCCGGCCGTGGTGCAATGCTCTGCGGCCGAGCACGTCGATGCCGAAACCCTGGCGGAGCGGATCCTGGCAGGCACGGTTGTCATCCCTGCCGGCAACACCGGGCGAACGGTGGCAGCCACTGGCATTGGCGAAGGCCTGCGGACCAAAGTCAACGCCAACATCGGCGCTTCCAGCGAGCTCTTCTCCGAAGATGAAGAGACCGGGAAGCTGACCGCGGCCGCCTCAGCGGGCGCGGATGCGATCATGGACCTTTCCAGTGGCGGCGATGTCACATCGCTCAGGCGCACGCTAATTTCCCGGACAGAGCTCCCCTTTGGCACGGTTCCCATTTACGAGGCCGCCACCGAGGCGCGCGAGCAGCACGGCAGCGTGGTCAACATGAGCCGGGACGGCCTGATGGCCGTTGTTGAACGGCAAGCCGCCGAGGGCGTCGATTTCATGACCGTCCATGCCGGCCTCACCCGGTCGGCTCTGGATGAGCTGAGCGCTCAGGGCAGGTTGATGGATGTGGTCAGCCGGGGCGGCGCTTTCATGATCGCCTGGATGCTCCACCATGACCGGGAGAATCCGTTCCACGAGGAATACGACCAGCTTCTGGAGATTATGGCGCGCTGGGATGTCACCCTGAGTCTGGGCGACGGCCTCAGGCCCGGATGCCTGGCGGATGCCAGCGACCGGGCCCAGTTCCAGGAGCTGATCACTCTCGGCAGGCTGGCCGCCCGCGCCCGCGAGGCCGGCGTTCAGGCCATGATCGAGGGTCCCGGCCATGTGCCCCTGAGCGACGTCGAGGCCAACGTCAGGATGGCCAAGAAACTCACCGGCGGAGCTCCCTTCTACGTGCTGGGGCCGCTGGTGACCGACGTGGCTCCCGGTTACGACCATATAACGGCCGCAATCGGCGGCGCGCTGGCGGGCGCTGCCGGCGCCGATTTTCTCTGTTACGTCACCGCCGCTGAGCACCTGGGCCTGCCGGTGGCCGCTGATGTGCGCCAGGGAGTGGTCACGTCGCGAATCGCGGCCCACGCCGCGGACATCGCCAAGGGTGTGGCGGGCGCCGCTGACTGGGACCGGCGCATGGCCCTGGCCCGCAAGGACCTGGACTGGGAAGAGCAGATCTCGCTGTCCATCGATCCCGAGGCCGCCCGGGCCATCTATGAGGACAGGCGCAGCGCCGCCGTGGAGGGCTGCAGCATGTGCGGCGACCTCTGCGCCATGAAGCTGGTTTCGGAGCACCTGGGGCTGAAAGCCGGTGAAATCTCAGGGTGCTAGCCGGGGAACTGGGTGAAGAAGCTCTGCTGAAAGAGCTGCGCGGCATTTTTGCCCCGACCAGTCCCGGCACACCTGTAGCTATAGGCGACGACGCCGCCGTCATCGATAACCCTGCCGGCTTCCAGGGAGTCTGGACCACAGACCTGTTGCTGGAAGGCGTCCATTTCCAGAAAGACTGGCAGACCCCCCGAGAACTTGGCAAAAAAAGTTTGGCTGTCAACCTAAGTGATCTGGCGGCCATGGGCGCCGAGCCCGGGTGGGCGCTGCTGTCGCTGGCGTTTCCGCCGGAAACTGAAGCCGAGTATATCCTCGAATTGTGCCGGGGACTGGCGGAGCAGGCGGCCGCGCACGGGGTGGCGGTGGTGGGCGGAGATACCACAAGTAATCCTTGGGGTCTGGTCATAAGCGTCGCTGCCGGGGGCGCGGTGCCGGCCGGCGCCGCCCTGACACGGTCCGGGGCCGCCCCCGGAGATGCTATCCTGGTGACCGGTTTTGTGGGAAGCGCCGCCGGCGGGCTGCGTTTGCTGCGGGAGGGTGGGGGAGAGACGTGCGCATATCCGGTACTGGTGGAAGCCTTCATCCGGCCGGCAGCGCGGCTCGCAGCGGCAGCGGCGGCCCGGCAGGCGGGCGCTTCCGCGATGACCGACATCAGCGACGGCATCGCCAGCGATCTACGCCATATCTGCGAGGAAAGCGCCTGCGGGGCCCGGGTCGTCTGGAACAACATCCCCATCCACGATCAGCTGGCGGCGGCCGCTGACAGATACAGCTGGCCGCTCGCGGACATGGCGCTTGCCGGCGGAGAGGATTATGAGCTCCTCTTCACAGTACCGGCGGAAAAAGCGGCCGGCGCGGCCAAGGCGATAACGGCAGAGACAGGCGTGCCTGTCACTGTCAT
Source organism: Actinomycetes bacterium (assembly GCA_021790075.1). Classification (GTDB taxonomy): domain Bacteria; phylum Actinomycetota; class Thermoleophilia; order BMS3ABIN01; family BMS3ABIN01; genus JAJYIN01. Next base: position 14,913 of record JAJYIN010000007.1, read on the forward strand.
CGGCGATCTCGTGGCGGCTGACCGCGGCATCCTGCTGCTGGGGCCGGACGGTTCCCTGCGGCCGCTACCGGTTCGTGGTTTTGACCATTTCCGGCATGAATGATAACCACGACACCGGCACAGACTACATTGAAAAACCGGTAAGCGGCGCCGCCGCCACAGGAAACCCCGGCCCCGGGGTCGAGACTTTGCTTACCATCGCCGGCTCCGACCCGGGCGGCGGCGCCGGCATCCAGGCGGACCTGCGCGTCTTCGGCCATTACGGCTTCTATGGTTTGAGCGTCCTTACGGCCGTCACCGCGCAGAACACACAGGCTGTTGACGCGGTGTATCCGCTGAAGGCGGAGCAGGTGGCGGCCCAGCTTCAGTCCGTCCTGGCGGATTTCCGGCCGGTGGCGGTGAAGACGGGCATGCTGGCCGAGCCGGAAATCGTGGAAATGGTGGCGGCGGCTATTAGCGAGGGAAGGACGGGTACCCTGGTTGTGGATCCCGTCCTGGCAAGCAGCGCCGGCCCCAGCCTGTCTTCCCGGCCCGGCCGCCTGGCCGCCCGCTTGGCTGCGGTCCTGCTGCCGGCATGTTATGTGGTCACGCCCAATCTGGCTGAAGCGGCCGCGCTTACCGGCCGCCCGGTAGAGACACTTAAGGACGCCCGGACGGCCGCCCGCCTGCTGGTGGAGGAAATGGGGGCGGGGGCAGCCTGCGTCACCGGCGGGCATCTCAGCGGCGAACCCACCGACGTGGTCTACGACGGCGTTGAGCTTGAGACGGTTCCCGGCAAGCGCATCGCCGGGGGCCCCTTTCATGGGACCGGCTGCCTGTTTTCCGCCGCGCTCGCGGCGAACCTGGCCCGCGGCTACACTCTGATGCTGGCTGTAACAGGGGCCAAGGACCTGACCGAGACGGCTATTTCCCAGGCTGCCGGCCCGGGAGGAGGCATGAGAATCCCGTGGCTGGCGCCGGGTCAGCTTGAACCTGGCGGGCCCAGGCATTAACCTTAGTTTCCGTACCCTCGGGAACGCGGTCAGACCCGAGCTGAAATTCCAGGGGCGGCGCCAGCCGGCGCCGCGGCCCTCCTACCGATCAGGAGATATCGCTTGCGAACCCTCAAGCTGGGCGACCGGGGGAAAGAGGTGCTCGACGTCCAGTCCCGGCTCTTCAGCCTGGGCTATGATCTGGGCACCGATGGCGTGGACGGCTACTTTGGCGAAGACACCCGCGCCGCCGTCCTCCACTTCCAGCAGCGCAACGGCCTTAGGGCCGACGGCGTCATTGCGGACAATACCTGGCAGGAACTGGTGGAAGCCAGGTATGAGCCGGGGGAGCGGCTGCTTTATCTGCGCATCCCGTCCTTCCGGGGGGTGGACGTTCTTCACCTTCAGCGCTCCCTGAACCGCCTTGGCTTCAACGCGGGTCCGGAAGACGGCATCCTGGGTCCCGGGACGGAACGGGCGGTGCTGGATTTCCAGAAGAACGCCGGCATGGTGATGGACGGCATGATTGACGAATCGGTGCTGAAGGTGATGGCCAGGGTGACGAAGGATGGAGAGCCCCATGCGGCCGGAGCCAAGATCCCCGACCGCAACGGCGGCTACGCCGTCGACCGCGATCTGGCGGATCTCACCGTGGTGGTGGATCCCGGCCATGGAGGTGACGACGACGGCGATGTCTCCCAGGAGGGAATCAGGGAGAAGGACGTCAACCTGGAAGTGGCGCTCGGTCTGGGCAAGGCGCTGGAGTCAATTGGCTGCGGGGTCCTGCTGACGCGGGACGGCGACGTGACCGTGCCCCTTTACGACCGGCCCGCGCTCGCCAACCAGGGCGGCGCCGATCTTTTCATCAGCATCCATCACAACAGCAACCCCAGCCCGCGCGCCCAGGGGGCCGCGGCTTACTATTTTTGCCGGCATGGTTACTTCTCAGAGCCGGGGATCATCCTGGCCGGTCATCTGGTCACCAGCATCTCCGAGGCCCTGGATGTGCCGCCGCTGCCGCCGCTGGGCCGGAATTACGCGGTCCTCAGGGAGACTGAAATGACGGCCGTCCTGCTGGAACCTGTCTTCATCACTGCGGACGGAATGGATTCTCTTTTAAATGAATCCGGTTACGCCACCCGTGCCGCCGAGGCCATACTGGCCGGCCTCGGGGATTATTTCTCGCCAAGATAAGGGAATTTCCCCATAAAAATCTCGCAAATAGCATGAATAATGTTAAATATGTACACAGATATTTGACTTCCAAAAAATGGGCTGTTAAGGTTCTCAAGGTTATTTTAAGGCTCCAATGCCAACTGAACGGCACTTCGGTGCCCATAAGGAGGCGAAGAAAATCAGGATTAAGCTCAGCCCATTATCAGGAAGCAGCAGTAACCCCTCCCAAAAATCCCCAATGCGAATCCCCAGAAGACTTTCAGTCTTCTTCCTTTGTCTCTCACTTGTTAGCCTGACCCTTCTGGTTACCCTTGTGGCCATCGCGCTGGCTGATCCCGCCGGCGACATCGCCAGCAAGCAGTCTGAGGCGTCCTCAGTCCAGGCCGATATCAATAACCTGAGCAGCCAGCTGGAAGCGAAGGTCGAGAGCTATGACGCCGCCAACTCGAAGCTGGGCGAGATCCGGCAGAGCATCAAGGACAACCAGGCCCAGTTGGACCAGGCCACAGCGACTCTGAACGTGACGCAGGGCCGCCTCGACAACAGGGTGGAGAAGATCTATCGCAACGGGTCGGTGGACATGCTGGATGTTCTGATGGATACCAGCAATCTCGACGAGTTTTTGACCAAGTATGACATGTTGACCAGGGTCGGCGAGCAGGACCGCAACGATGTCGAGCAGGTCAAGCAGCTCAAGGCCCGGGTCGAGGACGCCAAGACCAAGCTGGCCGCCGGCCAGGACTCACAGCAACAGCTGGTTGCCCAGCTCGACTCGCAGAAATCGGAGATTGAATCCGGACTGGCCCAGCGCAAGCAGATGCTCGCCGGCATCAGCGGAGAGATCGCGCAACTGCAGGCACAGGAGCAGGCCCAGCAGGCGCAGGCATTGCAGGCCCAGGTCGCCAGCGAGAACAGCAGCAGCGGTGGTGGTGGCGGTGGTGGCGGCGGGGATTACGGTCCTCCGCCGGCGGCGACGCACGGAGATGCTGTCAGCATCGCCATGTCGTACCTGGGCGTGCCCTATGTCTGGGGCGGCGCCTCCCGTTCGGGCGTTGACTGTTCCGGCCTGGTGATGCTCGTCTACGGACAGCTGGGCATCTCGCTGCCTCATTTCGCGGCGGCCCAGTATGCGGCCGGCACCCCGATCAGCTACGGTGACCTGCAGCCGGGCGACCTGGTCTTCTTCGGCTACGGCGGCATCGACCACGTCGGCATCTACATCGGCGGCGGCCAGATGATCCATGCTCCCTTCGAGGGCGAGACGGTGCAGATCGCGCCCGTCTCTGCCGGTGGTTCCTACCGCGGAGCCTGCCGCCTCTAGCAGCTACGGAAAAAAGCCTGACACGAGCCCGGTGCCAATCGGGCTCTTTTTGTGCGCCTGATTCCCACATCGGCCTGAAAAGAGGTAAAGTCCCAGTTATGCAACCGGCTGAAAAACCGATTAGGGTCAGATTCGCGCCAAGCCCAACTGGATACCTGCACGTCGGGGGCGCCCGCACGGCGCTCTATAACTGGCTGTTTGCCCGGTCCCGGAGTGGCAGTTTCATCCTGAGGATCGAAGACACCGATACCTCCCGTTCAACGGACGAAGCCATCGTCCAGATCATCAGCAGCATGGAGTGGCTGGGCCTGGGCTGGGATGAGGGTCCCGGCAGGCCGGGGGCATACGGGCCATACCGGCAGATGGAACGGGCGGCGCTTTACCGGCAGGCCTCCGGGCAACTGCTGTCAGAGGGGAAGGCTTACCGGTGCTACTGCACCGAAGAAGAGCTGGATGAGGACAGGAAACGCGCCCGTGCGGCAGGGCGTCCCATCGTCTACTGCGGCCGCTGCCGGGAGCTTTCGGCCGCCGGCGAGCAGGCATTTATCGCCGAGGGGCGCGAGGCAGTCATCCGCCTGCGGATGCCCGAGACAGGCAGGACCGTGGTCAGGGACCTGATCCATGGCGACGTCGAGTTCGAGAATGCGCAACTGGGCGACTTCATCCTGGTCCGCTCCAACGGTGTGCCGACTTACAACTTCGCCGTCGCCGTGGATGACGCCGCCATGGAGATCACCCATGTGGTCCGCGGTGACGATCACCTCGCCAACACCCCCCGCCAGCTGATCCTGCTGGCAGCAATGGGGAAACAGGCGCCGGCCTACGCCCATCTGCCGCTCATCCTGGGGCATGACCGCTCGCCGCTCTCAAAACGGCACGGTTCCGTTTCCGTGGAGGAGTTCCGCGCCCGCGGCTATGTGCGCGAGGCGCTCATCAATTACCTGGCCCTGCTGGGGTGGAGCTACGACGCCGAAACCACCCTCTTTTCCGTTGATGAGCTGGTGGAGAAATTCAGTCTCGAGAGGGTGGGAAGCACCGCGGCCGTCTTTGATACGGAGAAACTCCTGTGGATGAACGGCCACTATATCCGTGTTCTCAGCGCCGGGGAGCTGGAAGCACGGATAGAGGAATATATCAAAGGCACCTCTCTGGAAGGCCTGCCGGGAAAGGACGGCAAACCGGGGCTGGCGGAGCTGGTGCCGCTGGTCCAGGAGAAGATGAAGACGCTGGCCGATTTCCTCGACCTTACCGACTTCTTCTTTCTGCCGCTGGAGTTCGAGCCGGAGATCATTGAAAAACTGCGGGGCAGCGTGCAGCCTGCCGCGGTGCTTGAAAAGGCAATTCAGGTGTTATATGAACTGCCGGATTTTGATACCGGAACAATCGAGGCGTCGCTGCGGCGGGCGGCGGCGGACATGGACATCAAGGTGGGCAAGTTCCTGCAGCCGCTGCGCATCGCGGTCAGCGCCAAAATGGTGACGCCGGGCATGTTCGAGACGCTGGCCGTCCTGGGCCGGGAAGAAAGCCTGGCCCGGCTAAAGGCGGCCCTGGTTTTGATCCAGTAGCGCCGCTGTGATACTTCAGGCGATTTCCGGGTAAAAACAGAGGAAAGCTGTAATTTTCCTGTCCGGAGGTAAACATGGAACCTGTAAAGCTCGCGGATGGCGTTTACTGGGTGGGCGCCGTTGACTGGGACATCCGTGAATTCCACGGCCTGGGCACGCCGCAGGGAAGCACCTACAACTCCTACCTGATCGTCGACGAGAAGACTGTCCTCATCGATACGGTCAAATCCCCGGAAACAGAGACGCTGCTCGGCCACGTGTCGAAGATCATCGATCCGGTGAAGATCGATTACGTCATATCCAACCACTCCGAGTACGACCACAGCGGCAGCCTCGGCCGGGTGATGGAAGCGGCGCCGGGGGCCACCCTCATCGCCAGCAAGGACGGCGTCAAGCGTCTGGAGCAGATGTTTCACCAGGACTGGAATTTCCAGGCGGTGGCCGATGGCGAGGAGCTTTCCCTGGGAGGGCGGACGCTCCGCTTCATCTATGCGCCGCTGCTCCACTGGCCTGAGACCATGTTCAGCTACTGCCCTGAGGATCGCATCCTCTTCTCCTGTGACGCCTTTGGCGGCCATGTGGCTACCACTGAGCGGTTTTCCGATAAACTGGGCGTTCCCTTTGTGATGCCGTATACTCGAAGCTATTACGCCTTTCTCCTGGCGGCCTTCAGGCGGGCGGCCGCGCAGGTGATGGGGAAGATAGCCGGCCTGGACATCGACATGATCGGGCCTTCACACGGCCCCATCTGGCGCGGCAAAGACGATCTGGCCGCCCTGATGGAAGCCTACCGGGCCTGGACTAGCCTGGAACTGGAAGACCGGGCCGTCATCATCTACGGCACCATGTGGGGAAACACCGGCCACATGGTGGAAGCGGTCGCGGAGGGCGTGAGCAGCGGCGGCCTCGAGGCCAGGGCTTTCAACGTGCAGCTGACCGATCCCAGCGAGATAATCGCCGGCAGCTTCATCAGTAAACTGATCATGTTTGGCTCGCCCACGTTCGAGTCGGGCATCTACCCGCCGGTGGAGGCGTTCATTCCTTACCTGCGGGTTCCCCGGGACAAGCACAAGAAGATCGCCGTCTTCGGCTCTTACGGCTGGTCCGGCGGCTCCATCCCCAAACTCACCCAGGCGCTCACCGCCGAAGGCTATGAAGTGATGGAGGAAGGGCTCAAGGTGCGTTTCACGCCCACCTCGGAGGAGCTGGACGCCTGCCGCGAGTTCGGACGGCGGGCGGCGGAATGGGCCCGGGAGCGGCTGGCCGCCGATGCCGCCGGCGAAGCAGCGGCAGCGGAGCGTCAGTAAGAACCAGCGGGGCTGCTTCGAATGGGAGGGCTTTCGTGGTCACACGGGAATCCCGGAGCGGAGCATCAGCAGGAATCAGATGGGCCCGGTGCCCGCGAAGCGGAGCACCGGTAAAGAAAAAAGGGCCCCGCCAGGGGCCCGCGAAAAAATGGTAGCGCATAGGGGATTTGAACCCCTGCTACCGCCGTGAGAGGGCGGCGTCCTAGGCCACTAGACGAATGCGCCACATCAGGGGGTCACACAAAGATTTTATACGGCTACGTCACGTCTTTCAAACCAGATGACCGCGGCGGCCGTGCTCACCAGGATGACCCCAACCAGGACGGCGGCGTCCCCCCAGGCAAAGTTGAGATCGTGCAGGTAGCGGTAAGGGTCCCAGTAGTAGAACAGGGACAGGAAATGGACGTGGCTGATGGTGTCGTTGATCTTTGCCAGGATGTCGAGGGCGTACCAGAAGATGATCAGCCCCAGGGAGGTGAAGATGGCGCGCCCGCGGCTGTTGAAGATGGTGGAGAAGAAGAACGAGACGGAGCCGATCGCCATGTAGAAGAGGAAAGCCGGCACTATCAGCAGCAACAGGCCCAGGTTGCGGAGGTCGCCGCCCACGATGGGGGCGCCGGCGGCGATGGGGGCGAGTGAGGCCCCGATAATCAACAACGTGCTCAGCGACAGGAAGAAATGCCGCGTTACCAGGATCGCGCGGCGGGAGATTGGCTGAGACAGCAGCAGCTCCATGGTGCCTTTCTCGATCTCACCGGCGATGGCGCCGGTGGCGATGCTGACCATGAAGGCGATCATCACTATTACCCACATCTGTTTCAGGTATTCCACTGAGAGGAAGCCGTCAAAGGTGGCAAAGGCGAAGTTCTCGCCGCCGAATGCCTTTCTGATGCTTGCCGGGTAACTCTGCCACAACTGGTTGAGCGTATCGACATGGGTGCGCAGGGAGGGCCAGATCGCCAGAATCATCACCGCGTAGGCGGCAAGGCCGGCCGCGTAAACGAGGATGGTAATCCGCTTGTCAGCTATCGCCCTTCTCAGGATATTGAGGTTCACTTTCACCTCCCGAGGGACCGTAGAAGCTCAAGAAGAAATCTTCCAGGCTGGACTGGGTGAAAGTGAGGTCTTCCACCTGGTGAACGGCTATCTGCTTGACCAGCGCATCGACGTCCCCCCTGATCGTGATCCGGAGGCTGCTGTCGAGCTGCTCGACTGACAGTACGTTCGGCAGCCGCTCGAACTCAGCCGGGTCGACATGCTCCCGGAACAGGACGTCCATGTGACGGATCTTGTTCTGCCTCAGCTCCTCGATGGCGCGCACGTCCACCAGCCGGCCTCCCTTGACGATGCCGACCCGGTCGCAGGAGCGCTCCACCTCCGAAAGGATGTGCGAGGAGAGAAAGACCGTATGGCCGCGGTCCTTGAACTCGCCCAGGATGGTATAGAACTCCTGCTGCATCAGCGGGTCGAGGCCCAGGGTCGGTTCGTCCAGAATCAGTATCTCCGGGTCGAACATCATCGCCAGCAGGATCGCCACCTTCTGGCGGTTGCCCCGGGAGAGCGCCTTTACTTTCTTGCTCAGGTCCAGTTCAAGGCGCTCGATCAGTTCCTCCCGCAGCGGGTCCGGTCGTGGCCGGAACCCGTCGATGTAATCAAGCAGGTCATGGACATGGAGGTTCTCGTAGAGCGCCACGTCGCCGGGGATATGGCCGACGTGAAGCTTGACTGCGGGCGCGTCGGACCAGGCGTCCAGGCCGGCCACCGTGGCGCTGCCCCGGGTCGGCCTGATCATCCCCATCAGCATGCGGATGGTGGTGGTCTTGCCGGCGCCGTTGGGGCCGAGGAAGCCGAAGATCTCGCCGGGCTCGACGCTGAGGTCGAGATCCTCGATGCCGCGGGTGGTTCCGTAGAACTTGGCCAGACCCCGGCAGATGATGTTGGGTCCGTCGGTCAAATGGAGCTTCCTAAATGGGAGATTGGGGTTCAGGCCCGGCCAAAAGGCTCCCGTAATCGAGAATACCCTCCGGGAAGGTGGCCTAAAACCGAGGATTAATTCGCTGCCGGGAGGGCTTATCCTGTTGAGGGAATAAGGCCCTGCAGGCTGCCGGCGAAACCGGCGTCAAATCCGGCTGCCGCCGGACCGGGAAGGAATTGGGCGCACTTACCCCGCAGGTGAAGAAGGAGGCCGCCGCCGGATTCGGCTAGGAAGACCGGTTAACGATGATCCACAGGACGATGTAGCTGGCTGAGATCAAACCGGTGACGCCCCAGATGACATTGGGGTTGGCAATGCCCATGAACAGTGAGA
>JAJYIN010000161.1 GCA_021790075.1 Actinomycetes bacterium
CTCGGCTAAAATGGGCTCTTTGATCACGGAGGCATGTGGATACGCAGATTTCGTCCTGGTTGATGCGCCTCCGTTTGGTGTTGTAGGAGATGCCGCCAGTCTCGCTTCCAAGGTAGACGGGGTCATAATCGTCGTCAAGCTTTCCAAGACCAACAAGAAATCAACGGAACTGATCAATAATTTCATCAATTCCATTCCCAGCAAAGTCCTGGGGTTGGTGGTAACTAACTCTGATTCCGGCTCGCGAGGCTATACCAGCATAAACGGCGATTATTACAAACACTCAGGATATTATTAGGCTGGACATAATTCTCTATCCCGTCTGGCGACTCCTATCAGGTCATCATCGGCATCGAGAACCATGAGTGTTCTTTCCACGCCGCGCAGCGCCCGCCGGCGGGAGAATGTGGTCAAGGCGGTGAGATACAGTATCCGGAGATCAAGCGGAATCGAGCTTTTTTCGATATATAACAGGGCGAGCCGGCTCTTCCACGGCTTGATCAGGCGTTTGTAATCGAGATCCGGATCGCTGCTGCCTCTGAGTATCTCACCCTCATCGGCAAAAACAATTGATGCCAGATCGGTGATCCCCGGCTTTACCGTCAGCAGCTTCTCCTCTTCGTCAGTGTATAGATCAACGTCGCTCTGCACATTGGGGCGCGGCCCTACAAGGCTCATCTCGCCCTTGACAACATTGATCAGTTGCGACAGCTCATCCAGTTTATAGTGGCGGATCATATGCCCCACCCTGGTGATGCGCGAGTCATCAGCGGCGGTCGATTCCACGCCAGTCCTGTCCGCGCCGGCCGTCATCGACCTCAGCTTTATCATTTTAAACGGCGTGCCGTCAAGGCCTATCCTGGGAGCGATATAGAAGGGGGATTTCCTGTCCTGAAGCCACACCAGCAGAATGAAGAAAAGCAGGATCGGTGAAAACAGCAACAGGCCCATAGTGCCGATGCTTAGGTCAAACGCCCGCTTCACCAGAGTCCGTCCTGACTTTGTCGGTTTCAGCCGGTCCGGCGGCAATCCCGGCGTGTTTGAACACTTCGCGCACGATCGCCTCGCTGTCAAGGCTGTAGCGTGACCGCAGGAACCCCTGGCTGCCGACGATCGAGCTGTAGACGTCATTGATAGCCATGCGTTTGAAAAATCCTGGCTTTACGCCCGCCTCCATGCAAACCTCCGCGACGGCGCTGCCGAGGCCGCCGTAAATGTTTCCTTCCTCGACCGTGATCATCCCGCCTGTTTCCACCGCTGCTCCAATCACCTCGCTGACGTCCAGCGGCTTCAGCGTATGTACGCTGAGAACGCGGCAGTCGATCCCATTGTCCTTGAGTTCTCCCGCAGCTGCGAGCGCCTCCGCCAGTATCCCGCCGGCGCAAAGAAGCGTCAGGTCTCCGCCTTCCCGCAGCCGCCGTGCCTTTCCCAGGGAAAAAATCCCGCCAGCGCTGTCGGCAGCCGCAGTCTTGTCCAGCCTCAGATAACCCACCCCTTGCTCCGCGGCAAGCGCGGCCGTCGCCTTCCCTGCCTCCCAGGCAGTGCCAGGAGCCACAATGGTAACGCCGGGCAAGGCCCGTAGAACTCCCAGATCTTCCGTAGCGTGATGGGACATTCCCAAAGCGCCATAACTGAAACCACCGCCTGAGGCTACTATCTTGACGTTGGCATTGTGATAGCAGGCGTCGTTGCGAATCTGCTCAAGACAGCGGAGCGTAGGAAAATTCCCGATCGAATAAGTAAAAACCGTTCTTCCCTCCAGAGCCAAACCTGTTGCGACGCCGGTCATGTTCTGCTCCGCCACACCTACGTTGAGGAACTGTTTGGGAAAGCGTTTTGCGAAAGGCTCTACCACACCGAAACCGAGATCTGCAGTGATGAAAAAAATGTTTTCGTCTCTTGCGGCCAAAGCCGTGAGGGTTTCCATGAACGCGTCTCTCATGACTCTTCCAACTCCCTCATGGCAGCGTCGAATTCTTCCCCTCTGGCCGTGCGGTAATGCCAGAGGACGCTGTTTTCCATGAAGCTGACACCCTTGCCCTTGGTTGTGTAGGCGATTACACAATTCGGCGTTCCTTCACGGAACGGGACCCGGCTGAGGCAGTCAAGCAACCGCTCATGGTCATGCCCATCTACCTCCATCACGGTCCAGCCGAAACTGGTCCATTTATCCTTGAGCGGCTCCAGCCCCAGAGTTTCGGAAACCGGAGCCAGGCTCTGTATCTTGTTGTAATCAATGATGGCCACCAGGTTGTCCAGAGAGTGATGGGCAGCAAAAAGAACCGCTTCCCAGTTGGAGCCTTCGTCGCATTCGCCGTCGCTCATCAACGTGAATACGCGGTGCGCCGCCTCATTGAGTTTGGCCGCCAGCGCCATCCCGGTTGCGACTGGCAGCCCGTGTCCTAGCGAACCAGTAGAGAACTCGACACCGGGAATGCCCAGATGTGACACATGGCCGGAGAGGTCAGAGCCATCCTGGTAGTGCGTAGACAGCTTTTTCGTGGTGAAGAATCCGCTTTCAGCCAGGGCTGCGTAAACCCCGGCGCCGGCGTGACCCTTGCTCAGGATAAAGCGGTCCCGGGACAACCATTTGGGATTTTCGGGGTCGACATCAAGGATTGAGCCATACAAAACCGCAAGGATATCAGCAATGGAGAAAACTGATCCGATATGGGAACTGCCGCCGCTGCTGGTCATGCGCAGTGCATGCCGTCTTATTCGTTTCGCCAGTTCAATGGAAGACGTGGAAGACATGGCTAGGAGCGGTAAAAATCCTGAATCAGGTCACAGATATATTCCAGCTCCTCGTCGCCAATGCTCATATTCATGGGTAGCATCAACATGTGCTTAAAAAGTCGGTCTGTAGCGGGCAGATCCTGTGTGAAGCCGAGTTTTCTGAACTGATGGACAGGCTTACCGCCCCATTGAATTAACGTGCCGACACCGTTTTGCGCCAGGTGATCCTTCAGTCCGTCGCGTCGTTTGGCCTCGATCTCATAATTCTGAAATACGTCAAAATGTTCGTCATCTCCGTCCGGCCCGGGCGGCAGAACAAGCTCTTCCAGGTTCGCCAGGCGCGTCCGGTAGATCCGGGCTACTTGCCGGCGCCGCTCGATGATGCTGTCAACCTTTTTCAGGCGGTACAAGAGAACCGATGCCTGAATATTATCCAGCCGGCTATTGAAACCCCACCTCTCCACATCGCCACCGTCGGCACTGCTGCGGCCGTGGTCACGGAGAAGCAGCAGCTTCTGGTAGATATCTTCGCTGCGGCAGAGAACGGCTCCTCCATCGCCGAGACATCCAAGCAATTTCGCAGGATAAAAACTTATACATGCCGCCTCCCCAAAGGTGCCGGCCATCTGGCCCTTGAACCGTGAGCCCAGCGCCTGCGCCGCGTCCTCGTATATCTGGATTCCATACTTTCTGGCGAAGCCGGCAATGGCGTCCATATCGGCGGTGCGGCCGTTGAGCTGGGTGGGCAGGATTGCCCTGGTTCGGGAAGTAATTGCTGCCTCCGCCTTCACGGGATCCAGTAGATGGTCCGGGCCCGCCTCCACCGGCACCGGCCTGGCGCCGGTGAAATAAATGGCGGACGCAGTAGCCACCATGGTGTGGCTGCAGAAGATCACTTCGTCTCCAGGCCCTATCCCGCCAGCCATCAGCGCCATCCGAAGGCCGTCGGTGGCATTGGCAACGCCGACGGCAAAGGCAGAGCCGGTGAACCGCGCCAGCTCCTGCTCGAAGTTTTCCAGATCACTCTGCTGAATAAATGCCCCGCGGCGGCCGGCGTCACGGATCAACTCAAGCAGATCGTCTTCTTCTGAGATAAAGGTGTATTTATAGTCAAAAAACGGGATGTTCATGTCTTCTCAGCAATGCAATATATTACTTTGTTCCTGGTGTCAGCCTTCCCTGAATTCAGCCTTTCCGGTTCCTGATAGTGAGGCCATCCGCTTTTTACTTCTGCCGGCATTTCCACAAGCCTTCCAAAAACAATCTTTTTCAGGAATTTCTTGCCATCCATAGTCTTCGGGATGATGTTTCTTTTAACGGCCAGCTTCTTGGCTGGCTGCAACATCTTCTCGCGGAACGAAACGCTGTCCATGGCGGCATAGCCGTAAAAAGAAGCATCGTACCCATACGAGGCCAAAAGTTCACTCAATTCCCTGACACCGTAATACGTGTAACTGTAGGGGCTTGGATTAAAGTCGTCCAGTTCCTTGTTTGCAGTCACGATTAAAATCTTTCCAGGTTCCCGCAGCACGCGGTTGCATTCATCCAGGAACCGCCCGATTTCACAGATGTAGTATATCGCTTCGAACAGGAGCACCACGTCAAAAGACCTGTCAGCGAACGGAAGCTGCTGGGCATCGAAACAGACAAAGTCAAACCTGTCTCTGTAATGAGCAGCAGCGCGCGCTAAAATTTTCTCCGAGCAATCACCGGCAACGAGGCTTTTTGCGACTCCGGCCAGATAACCGACTCCCTGCCCGTTTCCACAGGCAACTTCCAATACGTCCTTGCCGTGGCAGTGAGTCCCCGCCCAGTAATACCGGTGATACAATCTTTCGACCTGTCCCCGCGTGACCTTGTCGCCCGACAGCTCTGTGACATCAAGGTAATCAGAAGTCATATTTTACTGATCATCCTACTAGCTCAGGTTCCGTCCGGACCGGCTGATATCTTCTGTTTGTAAGCAGATCTGCCAAACAGGAGGTAACGCCGTGAACGGTCCCAAGACACTGATAGAG
>JAJYIN010000162.1 GCA_021790075.1 Actinomycetes bacterium
AGAAATCCCGCTCGGCAAAAGGCAAGCAAGTCATGGAAGTGGTAGGCGCCAGAAAGGGATGGATGGTATGATTGGTAACATATGTCGGGCGTTTCCATCCCCCTGGCCGGGCCATCCTCTATCACTGTAAAGGAACCATCCTCCATCATCATAAAGGAAGAGTAATCAGCGACTACTGGCACAGCGCCAAGATCATGGCCGGGATACTGGCTCGCCGTGTACTGACCGGCCCCCATTCCGTCCAGGTCAGCATCGTCGACGCCTGCAATTACCGCTGCGTGATGTGCTGGGAACATTCTTCCGAGATCGAAGGCCGGGGCGCCGACGACCTAGCCCGCGACTACCATGCGACCAAGAAGAACAAGGCCACGGTCATGGATTACGGCGTCTACGAGTCTTTCGTCCGCAGCCTCCGGAAGACCGGCACCCGCGACATCAGTTTCGCTGGCATCGGCGAGCCGCTGCTGCACAAACGCATCGTCGATGCTGTTGTCCTGGCCAAGGCTCTGGACATGCAGGTCTGGATCACGACCAACGGTTCGCTGCTGACGCCGGATTTAATGAAGGAACTCACCCGCGCCGGCCTCGACGACATCAACATCAGTCTGAATGCCGGCGCCGCCGGCGAGTACGGCCTGGTGCACGCTAACCAGGATAACAGCCGCTTTAACCAGATCATGGAGAACCTCGTCTGGCTGCGCGAATACAAGCGCCGGCAGGCCGTCGGGTTCCCCCGGGTCACCCTCTCCCACGTCATCTCGAACCTCAACAGTCACCGGGCGGTGGAGATGATGGAGTGCGCGGTCAGAATCGGCGCCATCGCGGTTAGTTACCGCCCCGTCGACACCTGCGCCCAAACCTCACGTTTTTCCCTGGGAACCGAAGAGCGGGAAACACTTTCACGGACTCTCCCCGCCGCCGCCGGCCTCGGAAACAAGAACGGCATCAGCAGCAATGTAGATACCTTCTTCCAGCTGCTAGCCCTCCGCGACGCCGGCAACATCCCCTCACCCTGCTTTGCCGGCTGGTTATATCCATTCGTGCTCGCCAACGGCGATGTCACCTATTGCTGCATCAGCCGGGAAGTCCTGGGAAATCTTGCGGAAAGAAGCTTCGAATCTATCTGGTTCGACCCCCGGCGGCGCGAACTGGATAAAACAGCCATCCGCATTCACAAGACCCAGAAACCCGTTTCCAAAAGCCGCTGCCGCGGGTGCGAGCTGACTCTGTCCAACCAGAGGATTTACAACCGGTTATGGCCGCTGTGGGGCCGGGCCGGCGGCACTGCCCGCCCCGCGTCGAATTACCAGGGATAACCTACCAGGGATAACCGGCCGAACACGAGCTTTATTGTCATAAAAGACAATTAAGCATATCATTTGCCAATACTTGCAGTAGCAGGAAAAATTATTGGCGGAAAAAACTTCACGCTAACCTCAGGGGTGGGGATTGCAGAAACTTGATTCTCGGCACACGACTGGTTACCTCAAGGGAATCGCCATCACGGGCGTGGTTGTGGGTCATACGCTCAATTATTACCTGCCCGGATCGGTGCGCTGGACCGAAGGCCTGGATAACGGCCTGGTCGCTATTTTCTTCGTGCTCAGCGGTTATGGCATTTACCATTCGCTTGAGCGGCGCCTGGGCGTGGAAGAAAACCGGCCCAGGGCTTTACTGCATTACTATGCCGGCCGGGCCTGGCGTGTTTATCCGTTATTCTGGCTCGCCCTCCTGGTCACACCCTTTTTCCTCCAGGCCTATTCGGGGTGGCATAATCCCGGCTTGTCGCTCGGTCTCAAATTCCTTGGCTTTGGCGGCTTTCTCGGCGCCTACACACGCCCCAACGAGTTCACATGGTTTATATACACGCTGATTCCCTGTTATCTGGCAGCGCCGTTACTTTTCGTTCTGTTGCGAAAGGTGGGGATTATTTGGTATATCGCCGTGAACCTGGCATTAGGAGCAGCATGCCTGGCTGCTTCGGTCTGGAGCCTCAGACACCTGGCGGCCCTTCCCGATCAGTCGTTCGTATACCGCCGTTTCATCCTGGCCAATATCCTGCTCTTTTCCTCTGGTATGATGATCAACCCCCTGCTAGGCACGCTCAATTCTTTCCTGAAGCAGACCGCCACACGTTACATGGCAGTATTTATATCTACTATCTTTTTTGTGGTCTGTTTAATATTTACGCGCATCCCCAACGTGCTTTTTCATAATTCAGAGACCCTGTTGGGCCCGTTTTTTGATATCAGCGCCTTCTGTCTCTGCCTGGCTTTCATCGTGGCGCAACCGGTTCTGCCTCTCCGTGAGACCGTGAATTTCCTTGGCCGGCACTCTTACCCGATCTATCTTTTCCACCTGTCTTTCTGGGGGCTGCTGGCGACATGGGGAGTTGTTACGCCTTATTCAATCAGCCTGGACGGGCCTCCCGGCAACCTGGCTGTGACTCTCCTTTTGCTGCCGCTGTTTATTCTCATCTGTTATCTGCTGGACCGGCTTCAGCACATGGCCCGTTCCCGATATCTTCTGTTAATCAATCAGAGGAACAATACCGCGACCGAATCAACAACCCTGGACCCGTTACTTTGAACTCCATCCCCAGCGAAATCAAGGCCCATGAGACCCTGGAATACAAGCTTACCGGCAGGCGCTTGCCAGCAAGTCTAAGCCGGCGATGGCTTGGCGTACTATTACTGCTTTTATTTTTGATCCTGGCCTTGGTTTCATACTGGTCAATTATGAACAACGGCCCGGTAGCCGACGACTGGGGTCTTATGTACAAAACAGCCTATATACCTGGAAACGAACTTTGGCGGCTGTTTCTCGCGCAGTCCCCTCTCTTCATCAGGCCGATACCGTTTTTCACCGTCTGGCTTTTTTACCGGCTGTTCGGCCTCAACCTCATGCCCTCCCACCTCCTGAATGCCGGCATGCATGCTGTAAACGCCTTCCTGCTCGTCTGGATGCTGGCCAGGATCGGAGTACCCCGCCGCACCGGTTACCTGGCCGCTCTCCTCTTCCTCGCCACGCCTTTGGGCGCGGAATCGGTTGGTTGGACAACCGGCCGTTTCGACGTCTGGGCGCTCTTTTTCATGTTGCTGGGCCTTGGCCTTTATGCATCATATTTGCGACGGAGAAAACGCCGCTTGTTCGCAGCGGCCATGGCGGCAACCGTGGCGGCATGGCTGAGCAAGGAACCTTCGATGACGATGGCGGGGCTGATCCCGGCGCTCGAGCTGTTATTCCTCATCATCCCGGCAGGCCGCCAGCAGCAGGAAACACCCTGGACCGTTCGCTGGCGCGCAGCGCTTCGTCCACTGTCAATCCGGGTAGGCATCCTGTTCATCCTGTTCGGGGGTTACATCGCCCTGCGTTACGCCATCATGGGAAGGCTGGGAGGGGCGCCATATGTGCCGCTGTTCGGGAAACCCAGCCTGCGGGCGACCGCCAACACGGTTGCGGCGCTGCTGGGGCCGCTCGACCGGCTGCAGTCATCAAAGATCGACAGGTTGTTGCTGACCGGTTATGTGGGCTCGCTTTACGCCTTGTCACTCGGGCTGACGATTTTTCACTGGAAACAGGCAACCCGCGGAGCACGCCGCACCTGGCTTTTCCTGGCGGCGTTCTTCCTTGCCTCGCTGGTGCCTATCTATTCCTACTTTTTCATGACCGGGCTCGGCGGCGACCTCACCAACAGCCGGATGTATTACATCCCTTACGTGCCCTTTATATCGATGATGGTGATTGGACTCCTGGAATTCAACTGGCAACCCCTGATATGGCGAATCGCGTTTCCATTGGCGTTACTGGCCTTAGTGCCGGTCTTTATCGTCGGCCTGAACCATAATAACCGGGAATGGGAACGTGCTGCTGTTATCAGCGCCACGATCGCCGACCAGACCCGGGCTGAACTCCCTGATCCTCCTGATGGCGCCAGACTTTATTACAGCAATGTGCCCCGCCTTGAGGGAGCCCATATTCTGGCGTCGGCCTTGCCGGAATCCGTGAAGCTCATTTACGGGCGGCGCGACCTGGACGCCCTCTACGTCAACCCCGACCCGGCAGTGCTTCATTTTTTCAAGGATAGCAGCGCCACAGCCGGCGAAGGCTACCTTTTCAGATTTGATTTGAGCACGCAGCAGTTGACGCTGGCACGGGGGCCGCTAAGAAGTCCTGAGGACAAACCAGGTTGATCTTCCTATGCCCGGGTCTGTTGCAAGTCGAGCCGATTCGCGGCTGCACGGTCAAACAAGGCTTGAATAGAGGGCTTCGGTCCGGTCAACCATCTTGTCAGCGGTAAACTCTCTCTCCCACAGGCGGCGTGCTGCCCTGCCCATTTCCTCACGTCCGGCGTCTGCCCGCAGTAAACGCCCTATCGCGCCAGAAAGCGCAATCGATTCACCCGCCGGCACCAGCAACCCGGTTTCGCCTTCCCTGACCACATCAGCAACGCCGCCCACATTTGCAGCCACCATCGCCTTGCCGCACATGGCGGCTTCCAGCAAAGTTAAAGGCAGACCCTCAGACAGAGACGGAAGCACGCAGAGGTCGGCGGCAGCGATGATGTCGACCGCGTCGGTCCGTCTTCCCGTGACAATAAGCTTCCCGGCCATCGGGCCCTGGCCGGCATGCCGGCAAAGCTCTGCCTCCATTGGACCCTCCCCCACCAATACAAAACGCACCTCAGGCAAAATGCCTAAAACCGCTGCGGCTGCCTCAG
>JAJYIN010000008.1 GCA_021790075.1 Actinomycetes bacterium
GCCGGCGGGGCCGGCCAGCAGGTAGGCATGATGGGGACGGCCCGCTGCCAGCGCCGCGCTCAGCAACCGGGCGGCGTGGTCCTGGCCCGTGAGGCCGTTAAAGATTGTTACGGTGGTGTCCAGGGCAGATCCCTCGGTCAGGAACAGTCTCTCCATATATCATCCGACGGAAAGACTCTGCTTGCAACAGTCCTACAGGCTGAAACCGAGTCGCTCGTTCACCGCCGCCACCGCGCGCGCATGGACCTGTTCGGGCGTCTCGCCGCCGTTCAGACCGACGATCCGTCCTGGATACAGCTCTTCCAGCTGACGGTAGCCCGCCTCCACCATGCGGTGGAATTCAAGCGGCTCGCTCTCGATGCGGTCTTCCGCGGTGCCGCGGCCGGCCAGCCGCTGACGGGAAGCATCCACGTCCAGGTGAAATACGAAAGTCAGGTCGGGCATCAGCCCGCCGGTGGCGCCCAGATTGAGGTCGAGGATACGCTCCACTCCCAGTCCCCGGGCGATGCCCTGGTAGACCAGGGAAGAATCGATGTAGCGGTCCGAGAGCACCACTTTCCCTTCCATCAGGGCCGGCTTGATGACCTCCTTCACCAGCTGCACCCGGGCGGCTGCGTAGAGAAGCGCCTCGGTCCAGGGATCCATTGCAGTGTGTTCGGGGCCCAGCAACAGCCCCCGGATCTTTTCCCCCAGGGGGGTCCCCCCAGGTTCCCTTACGGAAAGAATTGGGACGCCGGCTTTTTCCATGGCCGCGGCCAGGAGCTTCAGCTGGGTTGACTTGCCGCTTTGATCGATGCCTTCAAAGGTGATGAAAAACATGCCGCCCGCTCAGGAAGCCTGCTGTTTCCTGGCTGCCTGCTTGGCCCGGTATTCCTCTTTAGTCGGGCAGTCGGGGTCGAGGCACAGCTCCCAGGGCCGCCGTCCCCTGGTGAGGACCTTGATCTTGGGAGAGCCGCATTCAGGACATGACTTGAAGGTAGGCATGATGTTCCCGCGCTGTGGCAGCGGGAAAGTGGTGTTGCACTCGGGATATCCCTCGCAGCCGACAAAGCGTTTCTTTGTCTTCTTGGACCGGATGACCCGCAGCTGCTGGCCGCACTTTGGGCAGGGGCCCACCAGCTTGTCTTCCTGGATGCCCTTGACGATCTCGGCAGCCAGCTCCTCCCTGTTCTTCTCCAGCGACTCGTACGCCTGGTGGAGCAGCTCCCGGGAGCGGTCGACTACTTCTTCCTTGGTAAGCGATTCTTCGGCGATGGCGCTCATTTCCTTTTCCAGCTCCGCGGTCATTTCCGGCTTGGTGATCAGCGAGGCATATGTGTCGAGCGCCTTCACCATGGAGATGCCGGTCTCGGTCGGCTCCACCGGCGTGTTGCGGATATAACCCCGGTCGTAAAGGTTCTGGATGATGCTGTGCCGGGTGGCCTTGGTGCCCAGGCCGTTCTGTTCCATCAGCTCGATGAGGCGGCCCTGGCCGTAGCGGCCCGGCGGCTGGGTCTCCTTCTCCTCCTGGTAGATCTTGACCACGTCAACGCCTTCGCCCTCCTTCAGCGGCGGTATCTCATCGTCCTTGCTGCGGCTGTAAGGATAATAGGCCAGCCAGCCTTCCTCGACGATGTGCGAGCCGGACAGCACGAACGGCTCCTCGCCGACGTCGATGTCCACCCGGTTGCTCTCGGAAACCGCTTCATCGCCCAGCGTCGCCAGGAAGCGGCGCGCCACCAGGAACCAGATCCGCCACTGGGCGTCGTCGAGCTCGCCGGCCGGCGGCACGCCCACGGGATAGATGGGCGGATGGTCGGTCGTCTCTTTCTTGCCCCGGGTAGGAGTCAGCCCGGGCCTTGCCAGCAACTCCTCGGCCGCCGGCTGCAGGTCCCGGCTGCTCGTGAGCTCTCCCAGTATCTCCCGCAAGTCAAGTGACTTGGGGTAAACCGTGTTGTCGGTGCGGGGGTAGCTGATGTAGCCCCCCAGGTAAAGGTCCTCAGCCAGCCGGATGGCGCGGGCCGCCGAAAATCCGAGGGCGGTGGCGGCCTTGGTGTACGCCGTAGTATTGAAGGGCGCCGGAGGCGCCAGCTTCTTGCGGGTGGATTTCACACCGGTTACCCGGCCGCTGCCGGCGGCGCCGGCCCTGGCCAGGGCGGCTTCCGCTTCTTCCTTGTCCAGAAAGCGCTCCGTCTTGTGGCGGGCGGTGAAGGGACCCTCAGCCGAGTTAAGGTCGGCGAAGAGCTGCCAGTACGGAACCGGCACAAAGGCCCGCCGCTCGAGCTCACGCTCCACGATCAGGGCCAGGGTCGGGCTCTGCACCCGGCCCACCGAGAGGAACTGGTTGCCCAGCCGTGATGTCGCCAGGGAGACATACCTGGTGAGAGTGGCGCCCCAGATGAGGTCGATGTCCTGCCGGGCCTCGCCTGCCTTGGCCAGCGGCACGGAAAGCTCGACGGTATTGTCGAAGGCGTGCCGGATCTCTTCCCCGGTCAGCGCCGAGTACCGGGCCCGGCGCACGCCTTCGGACAGCGCCGGGTTGGCCTCGACGGCCTGCTCGAGGGCCTCCAGGCCGATCAGCTCGCCCTCCCGGTCATAGTCGGTCGCGATGATGACATTGTCCGCTTCCCTGGCTTTCTTTTTCAGCGCGTTGACCACCGACTTCGCCGAAGGCGCCTTGACCAGCTTGGCGTCGATCAGCTCCCGGGGCTCTACCTTGCGCCAGTCCGCATACTCGGGAGGATACTCCAGCTGCAGGATGTGCCCTTTCAGCCCGATGCAGGTGCAGTCCTCGTTGCCGTTCCGGCCGTTCTTGAAAACATAGTATGGAACCCGCTGGTAGGAC
The DNA here is from genome assembly GCA_021790075.1 of Actinomycetes bacterium. Taxonomy (GTDB): domain Bacteria; phylum Actinomycetota; class Thermoleophilia; order BMS3ABIN01; family BMS3ABIN01; genus JAJYIN01. Next base: position 2,825 of record JAJYIN010000008.1, read on the forward strand.
TCAGCCTTGACCTTGCCGCTGCTCAGGATCTCGGCGATTTTTTTAGCTGCATTATTTTTTTCCGTGACAATCAGTTTCATGGCAAATATGGTTGGCTTCTGGATGCCCGGTCCTCCCGTGCCTTTAAACCCCTTCTTTCGTCACCGGACAAAAAAGCTTTATAGCACAAGACCATGGGAGTTTACAGCAAAAACATGCCGGGAAGGAAATGGCGCGCGCGCCCGCCGGCGCTGTCGTGTCCCCTAAAAAGGGAAAAGCCCGCCGGCGGAAACCGCCCGGCAGGCTGTTTTTTAAGGAGCCGGCGCCGCCGGAGCCGCAGCCCCTGGCGCCGGAGCAGCTGCTGTCGTCGGCGTCTGGGCCGGCGCCGCCGCCAGGGTGGCGATCTCATTCTTGACCGCCGGCGCACTGGGATCGTTCGGCGCCAGCTGCAGGAACGTGTTCCAGGCCGCGATAGCGGTCTGGTTCTGCCCCGCCTGCCTGGCGGCCACGCCCAGTTGCATGAAAGCGTTGGCGTTGGTCGGCGCCAGCCTGGTGGCGTCGGTAAGCACGCTCACGGCCGAGTTGGCGTCGTTCATCTTCAGATAGATGGCCCCCATGCGGATGCGCACGTCCACATTCTGGGGGTCGATCTGCAGGTACTTGTTGAACCAGTTGATGGCGTCGCTGTACTGCCCGACGCTGTCCTGGGCGTACAGGCTGGCCAGGGCCAGCATGCTGTCCTTGTCCTGCGGGTTCTGGTTGATCAGGTCGGTGTAATATTTTACCTGGCTGTCGACGTTTGAGTTGCCCGAGGTGCTGGAGCTCCGAGAGCAACCCTCGAAGATATTGCCTGCCTTCCCCGAGACGAAGGTGATCGAAAGGGCAAAGACGGCCGCCATGAAGATAGCGAACCACTTGGTTACGCGGTTGATGAGTTTTCGGTTAAGAAGCATGATTTCTCAGTCGGTTTTTTTCAAACCGGGTTTACAAATGAATGAAACAAAACCTGAAATATTATAGACAATCCGGTGAGGCCGGCCAAAAAAACGGCGGCGCGAACCGCGGTTCGGCGTCTTTACCGGCGGCGGCGGCGCCCTCCCCAGCCGGCGCGGGCGCGGCCGTTGTAGGCCAGCCGCACCACTTTTTTCGCCTCGCGTTTCGGGCTGGGAAGCGAGCGCTCCTGATATTCGAACCCCTCAAGGTCCCTGCATTCGATCGTATGCCCCAGCATCCCCTCGATTGCCCGCAGCTCGGCCATCTCTTCTCCCGACAGGAAGCTGTAGGCGGTGCCGCTCGTGCCGGCGCGGGCGGTGCGGCCGATGCGGTGGACGTAATCCTCGGCCCGGTTCGGCAGATCATAATTGATCACATGGGAAATATTGTCGACATCGATGCCGCGGGCGACGATGTCGGTAGCCACCAGCACGCGCACGTGGCCGGCTTTGAAACCGTCCAGTGCCTTCTGGCGCTGGGCCTGCGTGCGGTTCGAATGGATCGGGGCCGCCTTGATGTGGTTCCGTTGCAGTATTGTGCAAAGCCTGCCGGCGCGGTGTTTGGTGCGAGTGAACACCAGCACCCGGTCGAGATTGCGTTTTCTGAGAAGCTCGATCAGCAGCGAGGCTTTCTGGCGGCTGTCCACCGGGTAGACACACTGCTCGATCGCCTCTACGGGGGTGGCGGTGGGGCTCACCCGGACCTCCTGGGGGTTGTCCAGCGTGGAGCCAATGATGGAATAGACCCGGGGCGGCATCGTCGCCGAGAACAGCAGGTTCTGGCGTTTTTCCGGCAAGAGTCTGATGATGCGGCGGACGTCGGGCCAGAAACCCATGTCCAGCATACGGTCGGCCTCGTCGAGCACCAGGATCTCGACCTGGCTCAGGTCAACATCGCCGCGGCGCTGGATGTCGAGCAGCCGGCCGGGTGTCGCAACCAGCAGGTCCACTCCCCGGCGCAGCCGGTTTACCTGGGGCTGATAGCCGACGCCGCCGTAGACGACGCCGACCTTGTGGTGCGTGAAACGCGAGCAGGAGCGGGCCACTTCTTCGATCTGCAGGGCCAGCTCGCGCGTGGGCGTGACCACCAGGGCCTTGACGCCGCGGCGCCGCGACATACCCTGCAGGATGGGCAGCACAAAAGCAACCGTCTTGCCGGTGCCGGTCTGGGCACAGCCGACCACGTCCTTGCCCGCGAGGGCGAACGGGATTGCCTGGTGCTGGATGGGGGTAGGGCTGGTATAGCCCATAGCCTCGACTCCCTTGAGCAGGGGCTCGGCCAGTCCAAGATTTTCAAACGTCATGATTCTCCTTCTTGTGGACCACAGGGGATCACACTGCTTGTTTGCAGACGCAGTTTGATCCGTCCGGCCCAACAAGAGGAGAGATGAGGATAAACCGTGTCTTTAGCGGGAATGCTTCTGCGTATCGTTTACTCATTATACGTGTTATGCCCGCAAATGGCGAATTCGCCACCGGCAGCCGCATTCCTGCAGCGGTCCCGAGGCGCCCCGATTTCCGCCGGATCACTTTTCCCCGCCGCTGGCCAGCAGGCGGGCCAGGGTCGGCAGCCCCTCAGCCAGGGTGGGGTGGATATGCACGGCCCGCTCCAGCGACTGCCACGTCTGCCCGGTTTCAATCAGGTCGAGGAAGACGTGAACGAGCTCGGCCGCATGCGGTCCCACCAGGGTCGCTCCCAGGATGCGGTCGCTGTAGGTATCCACGACCATGCGGTAAAAACCATCCTCCCGCCCGGTAAGATAGGCGCGGGCCACGCGGCTCAGCGGCAATGTGACCGACCGGGCTCCCAGGCCGGCCGCCTGGGCCTGCTCGATGGTGAGGCCGGCCCGTCCCACCTCAGGGTCGGTAAAGAAACCGTATCCCAGCACCCGGTCCATGCGGGTGCGGCTGCCGCCGTTCAGAATGTCGAGCAGCCGGCGGTGGTCCTCCCAGGAAACATGGGTAAAGGCCGGCTGGCCGGTGACGTCGCCGATGGCGAACACGCCCTGACTCGAGGTCTGGAACCTTTCATCAACCCTGACGAATCCTCTCTCGTCGAGCTCGATGCCGCCTGCCGCCGCAGCCAGCGCGGACGTGTTGGGAGCCTGGCCGACCGCCACCAGCAGGGCTTCCCCTGCCACCGATTCGCCGTTATCCAGGGTCAGCGAGAAGACTCCATCCTGGTGCCGGACGTTTTCCACCCCGGCCCCGAGGTGGAAACGGACACCGTCTGCCCGGAGGGCAGCGGTGATCACCTCGCTTACATCCGCCTCTTCCCGGGCGATGATGCGATCCATCTTCTCGATGATATGCGTCTCGCTGCCCAGCCGCGCCATGCCCTGCCCCAGCTCGACGCCGATATAGCCGCCGCCGAGGATGAGCAGACGGGAGGGCAGCTCACTCAGGTTCCAAAAATTCTTGTAAGTCAGGAAAGGCGTTCCGGCAAGGCCGGGGATAGGCGGCTCATACGGGGCGTTGCCGGTATTGATCACGACCAGCGGCGCGGTCGCCGTGACCCCGCCTCCCGTGACGATGCGCTCACCGGCGAAGGAGGCCTCTCCTTTGACTACGTGTACCCCCCAGTGGTCAAAGCTCTTCTGGATCCACTCGCCGGCAGACAGCCGCCGCACGCGCTCCATCACTTTGGCAAAATCGACCCTGGCGGTCATCTCCACCCCCAGGGCCGCCGCCCGGCGGACGCTTCCGGCCGCGTCGGCCGCCGCCAGCAAGGCCTTGGAGGGATAGCAGCCGTAATTGAGGCAGCTGCCGCCCAGCCTCTCTTTCTCGAACACGATGACGTGGTTGCCAACCCGGGCCAGGTTGGCAGCCAGGGCGCTGCCTCCCTGCCCGCTGCCGATTATGATGGCTTCGACCTCTTCCATGATGGCTCCACATAGAATTTCAGGGAAAGTCTGCCCCGCCTTCCACCGGCACAAACCCGGCGGCCCAAACAATAGCACATCCCCAGGTTTTCTTTTGCAATCATGGTGGTATGCCAAACTATTTCCAGTTCCGGATTCAACCGGGAGGAGCAATGAGTTACCAGTCGGAAAAACATGAACATGTCGAGGTTACCGGCGGGGACGGGGAACGCCGGGAGGAAATCTCCGAGGACGCCGCCCAGGAGAAACAGAATCAGATCAACAAGATCACCAGTATCATCTGGTTGATATTTGGCATTCTTGAGGCCATAATCGGCTTCCGGGTGCTGCTGAAGCTGCTGGCCGCCAACCCGGCAAACGAGTTTGCCAACTTCATTTACAACGTCAGCTATCCGTTTCTGGCTCCCTTTTTCGGACTGGTGGGCACCCCCAGCTCAGATGGCAACGTCCTGGAGGTTCCATCGATAATCGCCATGCTGGTCTACCTGTTTATCGCCTGGGTGATCGTGAGGTTCGTCGTTCTTCTGATGACCCCGACCAAGGTCCGGCATGTCAGGACCTATGAACGCCACTGAGCTCGCGGAACTCAGGACCTGACGGCGCCGAGCGCGAGGATTAGTTTCCTAAAAAGGTCCGGCCGGGAGCAGGCACTGGGAAAGGAGGGACTCGATGCCACGAGTGGTACATTTCGAGATTCCCGCCGGCGATCCCCCCAGGGCGGTCGAGTTTTATGAAAAAGCCTTCGGATGGAAGATCAGTCAGTGGGGAGGGCCGCAGGAGTACTGGCTGGCCGAGACAGGTCCGGAAAGCGAACCGGGCACCCACGGAGCCATCAGCCGCCGCACCAGCCCAGGCAACGTCGTCAACACGATCGGCGTACCCTCCGTGGATGAATACGTCCGCAAGATCGAGGATGCCGGCGGGAAGGCTTTCTAGACCCATAGCTTCACCTTGACGCCCGCCGCCCGGTTTGTGACTTCTTCCTCGTCGATGGTCTTGAGGACTTTCCGTTCATAGAGATGCCGGCCGGCGACCATGGTGAAAAACACGTCTTCCTGGTTGCCGCCGTAAACAAGCGCCGAATAGGGGTCGTGGATCGGCGTGAAATGGCTGTACTCCATGTCCACCGCGATCATGTCGGCCTGCTTGCCGGGCTCCAGCGAGCCGATGAGCGAATCCATGTTGAGGGCCCGCGCCCCGCCCAGGGTCGCCATGTGCACGCATTCGGCGGCGCCCAGGATCCTGACGTCGCGCTGCGTTCCCCGGTGCAGGAAGATGGCAGTGCGCATCTCGCCGAACATGTCCATGATGTTGCTGCTGGCCGGGCTGTCGGTGCCGAATCCCACCCGGATGCCCGCCTCGAGGAAGCCCGGCAGCGGCGCGATGCCGCAGCCCAGCTTGGCGTTGCTCTTGGGGCAGTGGGCAATGGCTACATCCCGCTTGGCCAGGATCTCCACGTCGCGCGACCCCACGTTCACGCAATGGACAGCGAGGAAATCGGGCCCGTAGACACCCCACTGCTGCAGGTACTTCACCGGCGTTACCCCGAAGGACTCCCGGCCGAGGTGGTCCCACCCGACTTTCTCCCGCAGATCCAGGGCCAGCAAACCGGAACCGGACCGGATGTAAGTAGACTCCTCCTTGCTCTCGGCCAGATGGGTGCCGAACATCTTCCCCCGTTTGCGGGCAAGGTCGCCGATGGCGCGGTAGAGGCTGGCGCTGACCGTGTACGGGGCATGCGGGAAGAGGCCGATTTCGATCAGGTCTGTCTCCTGCTCCTCCAGTTCATCCAGCTTCGCAGTGATCCTCATCATGTTCTCACCCAACGCGTTGTCATCGATGCCGAAAAGCTCCTGGTAGACGCGGGCACGCATGCCCGCTTCCCTGATCGCCGGCAGGCTCGTGCCGGAGTACATCGATTCGGCCACCGTTGTGATACCCGACGACAGGCACTCGGAGATGCCCAGCAGCGAGCTGACGGAATAGTCTTCGAGCGACAGCCTGCCCCTGGCGTCCATGAATTCCAGCAGCCAGGGGCCGAAGTTGAGATTGTCAAGAAAGCCCCGGAAAACCGCGTATTCCAAATGGCAATGACAGTTGACGAAACCGGGAAGCAGGATGGCGTGATGGAAAGTGATCAGCTCGGCGCCGGGATAGGCGGCGATGATCTCCTCCGCGGGGCCTACCGCCTCGATAAACTGCTCCATGACGGCAACCGCCCCATCCTGGATCGGCTCGGTGCTGATGGGCAGGACCCATTCCGCACGATACACACGGATCGGCGCTTTCTGGTTCCTGGCGTGTTCGGACAGCTTGGTATCAGGCGTCATTTCTGTATGCACCCTGGGTACTAAGAATCTATCTCAAAAGGCATGTCCTGCTGCGATCGGCTGCAAAGGCCGTGGGCGGCGTCCTCGGAGGAAAAAGTCCTCGACGTACCTGCAGGCACGACTGCGGGTTTTTTCCTCCTGCGTCCTTGCCCATTGGCTTTTTCGCTCGGCCTCGCAACGGACAACCTTCTGAAATAGATTCTAATGGCGGGCTCCCCCGCAGCGGCAGGCACCGTGCGTTAGTATAGAGTACCGCGGTCCAAGTTCAAAATGTGGCCAGAGAGAACCGGCGGCAGCTTCCCGCCGGCCGTCCTGCTTGAGCATAAGCATGTCTTTCTATAGGATATGGCAGCGTGAGAAATAATCCTTCCCTCCAGCAGCTTTCCGCCGGACCCAGTTAACTGGCAGGCCCGCTCCAAAAAATATGAGAAACCCGATTACCCGGCATAGGCTTACGGAAATCTGGAACGGGACCGCCCTCCCGTCCGGCACCGCCCTGGCTCTTGCTGGAGCCATGAGCCTGCTGGCCTACGTCCTCTTTGCCGTTCTGCCTTTATTCATCCCCGGCGGCGACTGGACACACTTCCCTCCATACATGGCGCTGCCTCAAGGCGGCTTTGACCTCTCCGACTACTATTTGCTGTATTCCTTCATCTGTATCAACGCCCTTTTCCTTTTCGGCTTCTATTTTTTCGGGCTCCGGATTGCCGCCAGGGATGTACCCGATCACAACGATCAAAAGTATGTGGATGCCGGTGTGCGGTCCACGGGCGGCGGCTGGCTCAGCGACCGGTCGACCCGCCTCATCTTCGGCTTCGCCGTTCTTTTTCATATCGTGATGCTGCTGACGCCGTTCCTGCTGTCGACTGATATCTTCGATTACATCCGCCATGGGCGCATCTTTGCGATCTACGGCGAGAATCCCCTGGTAGTGCCCGCCACCTTCTTCCCCCAGGATCCGTTCTTCTCCCTGGGCGGCTGGGTTGGCACCGGCTCGGTCTACGGACCCGTCCACGTGTACGTCGCGGCGGCACTTTCCATCATTGCCGGAGACGGCTTCGCCGCCAACTTCCTCATCTTCAAGTCATTCTTCATTGGCATGAACCTGGTGAACCTGGTGCTAATCGGGGTGATCGCCCGCCGGTTGTGGCCGGGCCTGGAGAAGAAGGCGATGCTGTTTTACGGCTGGAACCCCCTGATACTGTTCATGGTGGCGGCCAACGCCCACAACGACATCCTCATGCTGACGCTGGTTCTGGCCGGTATCCTCTGTTTGCTGAGCGGGAGGGTGATGCTGGGAGTCCTGGCCCTGACCCTGGGGACGCTAGTCAAATTCATCGCCCTCCCGATTCTGGTGGTCTATGTCGCCCTGGTGGTGAAAAAGCAGCGCGGCGTGGGGCGGCGCCTGCTTATGGGCGGCGTTTCGGCCGCAGTGGTATTGGGAACGACTATCGTCAGTTATCTGCCGCTTTGGGAAGGAAGCGATACCTTCACTTATCTGACCACCGTCGGCATGAAAACGAATTTCACCGTGCCATCCCTCCTCCGTGATGTGGCGGCAGGCCACCTGCGGTTTGCCCTGTCGTCGACGATTGTCGAGCTGACCCTCGCAGGGCTGCTGGCGGGGTACATGGTCTGGCACGCCATCGGAGTAAAAAATGTCGACGGCTTCCTCTCGGCGGCGGCAGGGCTGGCCTTCCTGACACCGCTGGCCCTGTTCTGGTTCCAGCCCTGGTACCTCACCCTGGCGCTTGGCCTGGTGGCCCTGCGGCCGTGGCGGTTCATGTACAGGGCCGCCCTGGTTTTTTCTTTTTCCGTGATGTTTTTTGACAGCTTCTGGTGGCACACTCCGGTTTCCATGGACATCCAGAAACCACTGCGCGCTTTCGTCGTCTTCGGTCCTCCGATCGCGATCCTGTTCGTCCTGAAGGCGCGTAAAGTAATTCCCGCCGCCTGGAGGCGCATGATGGCGTGGTCCCTGGAAGGGGAAAAGAGTGTGGCCGCCGTCGTCAGGGAAGTCAGCGACCCCTCGCTCAAACGGGTCGCCCTGGAAATATCGGCACTGTTCGCGGCGGCGGCCGTGCCCATGTCCCTGATAGTTTCTACCTCACCACAACTGAGAGCCCTGGCCAACCTGGTGGCAGTCAAGCTCCAGCTCATCACCCATCTGTAATGCTTACATGGCGATATCATCTCCTCTCCCTGGCGGCCGTCTTTCTGGCCCTGGCCCTGGGCGTGCTCATAGGCATCAGCCTTTCGGACAGCGGCTCGGTCAATACCGGCCAGTCCGGACTGGTGAACAATATCCAGCACGACCTCGACAATCTGCGCAACCAGAACAACGCCCTCAGCCAGGAGCGGGGCATCAACCTGCGGTACCAGGAAGATTCCTTTCCTTACCTCGTGGGTTCCCAGCTGCAGGGAAAGAGGATAGCAGTCGTGGCTTCCGATGGGGCCGGAGGAGATATCCAGCGCACGCTGGCTTCCGCCATCCATGGCGCCGGAGGGCAGGTGGTGTCCACCACAGTCCTCAATTACAAATTCGACCCGGCCGCGGTTCTGAGCCGTGTGCAAAGCGACCTCAAAAGCGATCCCCAGTATGCCAGGGTCGATAATTCTTCATTGATTCCCACCTTGAGCCAGGAGATGGCCAAGGAGATCGGCAAGTCCGGCGGCAACAGGACACTAGCGGCGCTCCAGGGGGTCCTGGTGGACTCCAGCAGCGGCCGCTACGATCAGCCCGTGGATGCGGTGGTGTTGATAACCAGGGCTGACGATAACCAGACGCCTGCCTACTCAGACCTGGAGAAAGCGTTCCTGCAGGATTTGGGCGGGCTCGCGGTTCCCGTTGTGGGAGCGGAAGCGTCAGACGCGCCCCGCTCCGAGATACCGCTTTTTCAGAGCCTCGATGTCTCCTCGGTTGACAACATCGACAGCCGCATCGGCCAGGTCTCTCTGGTCTATGTGCTGGCTGGAGAGAAGGGCGCTTTTGGCATCAAGCCGACGGCCGACATGCTGATTCCGATCCTGAGGGCCCCCAGGACAGCGGCGCCGGGCGCCACGCAGCCGCAAACGCCGGCCCAGCCGGCGGCGGCCACCACGCCGGCTCCATGAACGGCGCTCCCGAAAAGGAACGCATCCGCACACTGATTAAAATGCTGCTGCCTCTGGCCGCAACCCTGGTGGTCGTGGTCACGGCGTTGCTGATAGCCAAGTACAGTGCCGGCGGCGGCCAAGAGCCGGCCGGGGCGGCAGCGAACACACAATACTCTGGCGGCGCCGCCACCGGGCAGCAGGCAACTACGGCGGCGGCTCCGGGCCAGCTGGCCGCGCCGGAAATCCGCGTATCGGCCGGCTTTTTCCCGCTCAGCTTCCCCAGCCAGCTGCCCGACCCGCCGCGGAAATTGAAGGTTCCCATCCTCATGTTCCACCATATCGGCGATCCGCCTCCCGGGGCGGACAGGCTGAGGCGGGAACTTACCGTACCGGCTTCCGACCTGGACGCCATGCTCGGTTATCTGAAACAGGCGGGTTTCACGCCCGTTACGGAAACCCAGCTCTTCCAGGCGCTTTATGGCTCCCAGCCGCTGCCCGCCAAACCTGTAATGCTCACCTTTGACGATGGCTACAGTGACGTGTACGAGGTTGCCAGGCCCATCCTGGAGAAATACGGCGATCCCGCCACCTTCTACATCATCACTGACAAGGTGGGGACTCCCGAATACATGGGGTGGGAGCAGATCGAAGAGCTGGGCCGCGAGGGAATGGATATTGGTTCGCACACACTCGACCATTTGGATCTGACCACCCTCTCGGCAGCCAGCCTTGATAACGAGCTGAAGGGCTCGTCACAGGCGCTGTCGCAGCGCCTGGGCCATCCCATCTACTGGTTCTGCTATCCTTCAGGGAAGGTTAATGCTGTTGTAGAGAGGGCGCTCGGCCAGTCGGGTTACCTGCTGGCGACGACCACCTGGAACGGCGTCCATCAGTCCAGCGATGCTCCCTTCGAGTTGACGCGCCTGCGAATGCGGCCCGAAACGGGACTGGCAGGGCTGAAGGAGCTGCTTCAGTAAGAAGCGCGGGGCGCGGGCCTTTAGCTTCCGATTTCAGCCTCGGCCTCCCTGGCCTGAGACTCCTCCTCCAGGCGCCGCAGGCGCTGCTTGATCTCCAGCAGGTCGCGCACCATCCGGAACGGGTGTGTGGTGAGATTGATATGCGAGTCGGACGAATCCACCTGCAGGCGGACCGGCACTTCGGTGATGCTGTACCCGAAACGGCGCGCCACGGCCAGCACCTCCACGTCGAAGGCGAAACCGTTGGTCTCGCAGTTGGCGAAGATGTCGTGAGCGGCCATCGCATGAAAGCCCTTGAAACCACACTGCGTGTCAGAAAATCCAGACAGCACCAGGCGGCGGACGATGGCTTTGAAAACCGGACCCGCCATCCGCCTGAGCACCGGTGGCGTCACCTCGATCTCGGACTCGGGCAGGTTGCGTGAGCCGATGGCGATGTCAAATTCCTCCAGAGCGTCAAGGCAAAGAGCGATCGTCTCCACCGGGAAGGACAGGTCGGCATCCGTGAAGATGATGATGTCGCCGCGGGCAGCCAGCACGCCACGCCGCACGGCCGCCCCTTTGCCCCGGTTCCGGCGCTCCCGGATGAGGCGGACTTCCCTGCTCCTCCTGAAGTGCTTCCTCACCAGCTGCGGCCCGCCGTCACGGCTGCCGTCATCGGACACGATCACTTCATAACTGAAATGCTGCTCCCCCAGATAAGAGGAAAGCGCGAGAATCGTGTTGACAATCCTCTCTTCCTCGTTAAAAACAGGAATGACGATCGAGAGATCCACAGGCCGCACCGGGTCATCCGCGACCGCGGTGTCCGCATCGCCGGTTACCAGATCTTTTTCAACGACGGGATCCACCTAGCCGGCAGCCTCCCCTTCCGGTCCGCCCTCGACGATCTCCGCGTCTTTTTCCGGCTTACGCTTCTGCACGAAGCGGCCCAGCTGGATGCTGAGCTCATAAAGGACATAGAAGGGAACGGCCATGGCCATCATCGAGACGATGTCCTGGGTAGGAGTGAGCACGGCGCTGACGATGGCGCCAATCAGTATCGCGTAACGGCGGTTTTTGGCCAGGGTCTTGTAGTTCACGAACCCGAGGCGCATCAGCGTCAGCAGGAAAGCGGGAAGTTCAAAGACCAGGCCAAACCCCAGGGCGAACAGTACGACGAAAGAAAAATACTTGGATGCCTGAACCTGCTGGGCAAAGTAATCGCTCTGGTAATTGAGGAGAAATTCGAGGCCGCGCGGCAGGACGAGGTACCAGCAAAATGCCACCCCGCCAAAGAAAAGCAGGGAGGTAAAAACGGTGGCAGTGTAGACCAGCTTTTTTTCCTTTGCCTTTAGCCCCGGGGCGACGAAAGCCCAGATCTGATAAATGATCATCGGGGAAGCGATGATGATGGCGCCGTAGGCCGCCACCTTGAACGCGGTCATGAAAGCTTCGGCGGGCGCCAGCGTGATCAGCTGCCGGCCATTCAGGGGGCCGACCAGAAAGCCAAGGAGGTAATCCTTAAAAGCGAAGCAGCCGGCGAAGGCCACCGCAAGGGCGACCAGCGAGTAGACTATTCGCTTGCGCAGTTCTTCCAGATGCTCTATAAGAGACATCCGGAAGCGATCTGTGTTGTTCGACACAGCCAGTAACCTCTGAATCGACGGTGGCTAGGAATTCGATTCTGCTTTTTTGGGTTGTTCGGCGCCCTCGGCAGCCGGTTCTGCCGCCTCGGCCTTTTTGGCCTCGGCCTTGGGCTTTTCATCCCCGGTCAGCTGCTCCTGCAGGTCTGAAGTCGATTTCTTGAACTCGCGGATGCCTTTGCCCACGGAGCGGCCAATCTCCGGCAGCCGCTTGGGGCCAAAGATCACCAGCAGGATGATGAGGATGATGATCAACTCGGGAACGCCAAGCCAGGATGGCATGACTTCATCTCCTTGTCAATCGATTGTCAGAGACCGGTGTAATCTGTACGGCCGCTTTCGGGCTCCTGTCACTGATCGGAACCCCTGCCCCGGGCCATTGATGGCAAGAAGGTTTCCCATAATGAAACAAAACAAACGGGGCGCCCGCAACTGCCGGCGGGCCACATAGTCATTCTAGGCTACCCGCAGGGGCATGTCAATTGAAAGCCACCCCTGCCTGGCGCACATTTTTGCTGCAAATAAGCTAAATTATAGGATATGGACAGGCCGGAAAAATCCCAGGAACTGGAACTCGAAATCAAGACGCTCGCCTTTGGCGGCCGGGGAGTCGCCCGGGTCGACGGCTTTGTCTTTTTCGTCGAGGGAGCCGTGCCCGGAGACCGCGTCCGCGCCGTGGTGACCAAGGCAAAACCGTCCTATGCCGAGGCGCGCACGCTCGAGGTGCTGAGGCCCTCATCGGCGCGGATTGCGCCTGCCTGCCGGCACTTTGGCATCTGCGGTGGCTGCTCGTGGCAAACCCTGGATTACACGGTTCAACTCGAGCACAAGCAAAGCCAGGTGGACGACTGCCTGTCGCGCATCGGCGGCCTGTCAGGTTATGAGACGGACGCGCCTCTGGGCGCCACGTCGTTGTGGCGCTACCGCAACAAGGTCGAATTCACCTTCGCCCCCGGGAAGGGCGGCGTCGAGCTTGGTTTCCATCTCCCGGGCCAATGGCGGCAGGTGGTTGATATCGAGGATTGTCTGCTGCATAGCGAGCTGACCAACCATATCCGTAACCGCGTCCGTGAGCTCGCCCGTGAAAGTGGACTCGGCGCTTACGGCCAGGATTCGGGCGGCGGCTACTGGCGCCACCTGGTGCTGCGAGAGGCCGGCACCGGCGAGGTGATGGTGAACCTGGTCACCGGAGCAGGAGAGTTTCCCAGACCCGCTGAGTTCGCCGCCACGCTGACTGCCGAGTTTCCCCAGATCGCCTCGCTCGTCTGGAGCGTGAACGACACCAGGGCTTCCGTAGCTACCGGTTTCCCCTTCCGGGTGCTGGCCGGCCGCGATCATATCCGGGAGGAGATCTGCGGCCTGCAGCTGCGCGTCTCCCCTTCTTCCTTTCTGCAGACCAACACCGCCATGGCGGCGCGCCTGTACCAGAAAGCACTAGATTACGCGGCGCCCCGCGGCGGCGAGCTGGTGTTCGACCTCTATTCCGGAATCGGTTCCATCGCGCTGCTTTTTGCCCGCCACACTGCGGCGGTGCTGGGGGTGGAGATCGTGGCCGAAGCTACCCGCCAGGCGGTCATGAACGCCGAAATCAACAGCCTGGACAATGCCAGGTTCGTGACGGGCAAAGTCAGGCGCGTACTCAAGGAGCTGCCGGTTCCGCGCCGCCCGGATCTTGTTATCCTCGACCCGCCCCGGGCCGGCGCCAGTAGGAAGGAGATCCAGCGCATCGTCGAGCTCTCGCCTCCCCGCATCGTTTACGTCTCCTGCAACGCTTCCACCATGGCGGCCAATGCCGCCCAGCTCGCTGCTGACGGATACCGGCTGCTGCGCGTGGGCGCTGTTGACATGTTTCCCCATACTCCCCATATAGAGGTGGTAGCCCTGCTCGAGCGGTTTCCGGAATGAATCGGCGCGTCCGGTCCCTGCGTATCTCCGATTCGCCCTCTTCTTCAAACGAGGATGGCCTTGATGGTAAAGCGGGCCGCCGGCTCTGCGTCTTAAAGGATTTGCCCTGCTCATGGCAAATAACTAATAGCTCGCGGCGGGGAAAAGCCGCGCCGGCGTCGCTTGTGAGACGCCCCCGGGGGGCGTCTCCGTTTCCCTGTAAAGAGGTTTCGTTTGTCCAAGCCAGATGACATTTATGACAAGCACCTGACACGGGCCATATCGGATATCAATGAACTCTGCCGTGAGCTCACCCATTGCGAGAAATGCGCGCATGGACGGGCGGTGCCGGTCATCGGTTCGGGGCATCCGCTGGCTGACATCTTCCTGATCAAGTACCGCACTCACCCCAGCGAGGCTTCCGAAGGCGTAGCTTTTTTCGGCCGCTCGGGTGAAGCCGTCATGAAGGGGTGCCAGAAGCTCGGCATCGACTCGCTGATCCTCTACGGCACCAACGTGATCAAGTGCGCTAATGTGCAGGAGGAGGAGGCCCGCGGGCGTTGCGCTCCCTACCTGGTACGGGAACTGATGGTGGTGCAGCCCAAGCTGGTGGTCGTGATGGGAAAAGCGGCGCTGGAAGCGGTCAACGGGCTCGATTTCCCGCTCGCCCGGCATCTTGACTATAAGCCGGGAGTGATCCAGCCTTTCACTCCCGCCTCAGAGGCGCTCGTGACTCCCGAAATCGATGAATCCCTCAATGATCAACGCAGAAAAACCAGTTTCTGGAAGGCTTTCAAGGTCCTCGGTGAATGGTACGAATCGCTTCCGCCGTACTAGGGTAGAACAAAGCCGGGTATCACGGCTCCATGGCAGGGCCGGGCCGAAAGGAAGCCTGATCAGGAAACCCTATCTGGACTTTAGCCTGGAACTCAGGACCGCGCTGTTTTTCGTCGGCATCTTCATCGCCGTCGGGGTGGCTTACCTGGGCCTGGGCCGCAGCGGCGCTGTCTCGTCCGGCTCCGACCTGGGTCTGATCCTGCCTTTCACGCTGGGATTCCTGGCTGTCTGCGCCGTTTCCTCCGCCCTGGCCTTCCTGGTGACGCTCCGTCACAAGCTGTTACTGGTCTCCCTGGTTTCCGGCGCTGTTACCGCCGCCGCCATCCTGGCGCAGCTGGGCACGCTCGAGGCCGCCGCCAAACTCGTGTTCGCCACCAGCACCGGCCTCTGGATCGGCCTCATGCTGACCTCGATCAGCCAGGTCGCGATCATTGCCGGACTCATCATCGTCGTGGATTTTTACAGCGTCTTCCTGGGGCCGACCAAGAAGATCGTGGAAAGCGGCGGCAATCTCATCGATTACTTCACCATCAACCTGCCGGTGTTCGGCGCCCCCGCGGTTTCCAGGGTCGGGGTGAGCGATCTTATCTTCTTTTCCCTGTTTATGGCATGCACGCTCACGTACCGGCTCAGGCGCACGGCGACAGCGCTGGCCATGACTGCCTCGTTTGCCGGCACCATGATCGTGGGCGTCAGCCTGGATATGGGAGTGCCGGCCCTGCCGCTCTTGTCGATCTCATTCCTGCTGGCCAACGCCGATTTGCTCTACCGTCGTTTTCTGGAAGAGCCCGACGAACACAAGCGCGACCGGGGATAGCACCCGCGCCGGCCATGCGATTTTTTCTTTTTGTCTACACCATCTTCATGCTCCTGGGGAGCGCCTTCACCCTGGGGTTGGTGCCAAGGGCGCTCAGGGACCTGGGCCGGGAACGGCAGCGGCTCCAGAAGGAAATGCCGGGAGCGAGTTTCGAGATGATGGTCGAGGCCGGTTACCGGGTCAACACATTGCTGTTACTGATCGAGATCCTCTACTATTACCTGCTGCTCAGCTTCGGCGGGCCCGAATGGCAGTTCTTTTACGGCAGCTTTACGTTTGGCGTCATCCACATCGGCTACCTGATCGCCGGCCGGCTGGAAAAGCGGCGCCTGTCCCGCGGCACTACCCGCACCGGGGCAGCCCGCATCCTCGTGTGGTTGACAGGCATCCTGACCACGGCGGAGGTCTTTTTCCTGGTGTGGGTGAGTTACCTGCTGCTTCAGCCGCAACAGGGGTCCTGAAGGACTCCGGCAGGCGCTGATGTCTTGAAGCGCGCGAGAGTATCCAACGACTGCTCAGACAGCATCGGGACAGAAGCCCGGTCAGGACAGCCTAGTCTCCTTCCAGGGGGCGGATCAAGTCGATGTTCTTGAGGTTGACCGCCAGGTAAGTTGTCCTGTAGACCGGCTCATCCAGTTTGTCTCCCTTGTAAACCGAAACGTCGGTGATGGAAAGGAAAGAGATGTCTTTCTGGTTGAGCAGGTCCGACAGCCGGCTGCGGTAAGCCGACGCCGGCATGTGCACCGTGCCCACGATGGTGCTGTTTCCCGTTTCGATACTGACCTTGATCTCTTCACTTCTGTCCGGCGAGTTCATGGTCGCCCCGTTCCTATAAGACCGCCAGCCGCCGCTTCGCCGGCGCGGTGGAAACCCTGTTGCGGCCGCTCTTTTTTGAGGTATAAAGGAGCTGGTCGGCCCGGCTGAGGAGTTCTTCCTTGGAGCCGGCGCCCTGGGGATAGCTGGCCACCCCGGCGCTGACTGTCAGCCCGGTGGTGGCCCCGCCGCCTACGGGCACCTGGACCTGGGCTATAGCCCGCCGCAGGCGTCCGGCAGTCTCGATTCCGGCAGTCTCGTTTCCGGGAATTAGCAACACGAATTCTTCCCCGCCGAAGCGGGCGGCCACATCTGAGGCCCGCTTCTCGCGCCTGAGGGTGGCGGCCACCGCCACGAGCGCGTCGTTGCCGGCCTGATGACCAAAGTGATCGTTGAATAGCTTGAAGTGGTCGATGTCAAACATCACCAGCGTTACCGACCCGCCGTACCGCTGGGCCCGGTGGAGTTCCCGGTCCAGACATTCCATGAAGTAACCGTAGTTGTAAAGACCGGTCAGGGAATCGGTTACGGAAGTCCGCAGGGTGTGCCGGTGCGCCAGCTTTTGCCGCCGCTGTCCCCAGCCCAGCCCCAGGCCGGTAAGTCCGAAAGTGGAGACGGCGATGACGATTGCCGCGGGTTTGCCAAAAGGGGCCTGAACCAGGAGCAGGCCGGTGAGAATTATCGTGGCCAGCGCTCCTGCCTCGAAAAAGTACCAGGCGGAAAGGAGGACCGGAGCCGCCAGAAGTGGCCAGAATTCCTCCTGGCCAAGCAGGACCAGGGACACCCAGAGGAAAAAGAAAGTGCCGCCGATCAAGGCAAGCGCGAACTTGCGTCGCGCCAGCGTTGCCGCCGCCGGCCGCTCATGCTGGTGGCGCCAGACGGAGCCGGCCTTCCCCCCGATGGGAAGCCCCCCGGCGGGCCGCCGCCCGGATCGGCGGGCAGGACCCTTTGTATGCCGCTGATCATGCCTGGCAGTCATAAGCTTTATTACGTTCCCCGCCCCTCACTTCCTGCTTTGCCCCGCCTGCGCCAATCAAACGCGGCGGGCGCAACTATCTCAGCCACACTTGGAGAAACCGCAGGCGTGGCAGAACACGCATCCCTCCCCGAACTCGAGGCCGGTGCTGCCGCATTCGGGACACTCGGGGCAGGCGCTGATTTCGGCGCTGGCCCTCAGCCCCTCGCTGGCGCCGTCCTCACCCAGGTGAGGCGCCGCTTCCATGTGGTCGATGATGGCGCGGGCAATGGCGTCCGGACATGAGGTTGCTCCGCCCAGTTCCGGAGACGGGCAGCGGATGGCCTTGATTGACTTCAAAATGGCCGCGGTGTCAACTCCCGACCTGAGCGCCAGCGATATCAGGCGGCTGACGGCCTCGGACTGGGCGGCCTTGCACGCGCCCGCCCGGCCCATCGAGGAGAACACCTCGCAGAGTCCGTGCTCGTCCTCATTGATGGTCACGTAGAGGCTGCCGCACCCGGTCGTCATCTTGCGCGTCTGCCCGGTGGTCACGCCGGGCCGCGGCCGCGGTTTGACCTGGCCCGGCGCCATGAATTCATTGCCGGCGCCTTTACGGACGCCGCCGATGTTGAGCACCTGCTGCTCACGGCTGCCGTCCCGGTAGATAGTAACTCCCTTGCACCCGGTCCGGTAGGCAAGCATATAAACCTGCTCCACATCCGCGATAGTGGCGTGATGCGGGAAATTCACGGTCTTGGAGACGGCGTTGTCGGTATATTTCTGGAAGGCCGCCTGCATGCGGACGTGCCACTCAGGCGTGACGTCATGCGCCGTCACGAACAGGGTTCTGATGATATCCGGGACATCGGGCAGGTCGGCGATGCTGCCTTTCCGGGCGATCTCCTTCATCAGGTCCTCGTTGTAAAAACCGCCGTCCCTGGCCATCCGCTCGAAATTGGGGTGCACCTCCACCATTTCCGTATTGTCCAGCACATTGCGTATGTAAGAGACGGCAAACAGGGGCTCGATGCCGCTGGAGCAGTTGGCGATGATGCTGAGGGTGCCGGTGGGCGCGATCGTGGTCGTGGTGGCGTTTCGTACCTTGAGGCCGCCCTGGGTATCGTAAACGCTGCCGGGATAGTTGGGGAATGTTCCCCTCTCCCCGGCCAGTTGAGCTGATTTCTGCCGCGAGCGCTCCCGTATGAACGTCATTACTTCTTCAGCCACGGCCACGGCCTCGTCAGAGTTGTAGGGAATGCCCACGTCGATAAGCATGTCGGCAAAGCCCATCAGCCCCAGGCCGATCTTGCGGTTTGCTTTGGTCATCTTCTCGATCTCTGGTAGCGGGTAATTGTTGACATCGATGACGTTGTCCAGGAAGTGGACGGCGCTGTCGACGACCTGTCCCAGATGCTCGTAATCGATGTTCCCTGACGCGTCCACCATCTTGGCCAGGTTGACCGAGCCCAGGTTGCAGGATTCATAGGGCAGCAGGGGCTGCTCGCCACAGGGGTTGGTGCTCTCGATCTCACCCTTGTGGGGCGTGGGGTTGTCCCGGTTGATGCGGTCCAGGAAGATAATCCCCGGGTCTCCGTTCTTCCAGGCAAGATTGACCGTCATGTCAAAGACCTTGCGAGCTTCCAGGGTCCGGACGACCGCTCCGGTGCGCGGGTTGACCAGCTCATATTCCTCACCTTTCTCCACCGCCTCCATGAACTTCTCTGTCAGCGCCACGGAGATGTTGAAGTTGTTGAGCCGGTCGTTGCTCTGCTTGCAGGTGACGAATTCAAGGATGTCCGGATGATCCACCCGGAGGATGCCCATGTTGGCGCCCCGGCGGGTGCCGCCCTGCTTGATGGTTTCCGTGGCCGCGTCGAACACCGTCATGAAGGAGATGGGGCCGCTGGAAACGCCTTTGGTGGAGAGCACCACGTCGTTGCCCGGCCTGATGCGCGAGAAGGAGAAGCCGGTGCCGCCGCCGCTCTTGTGGATCAGGGCCGTGTTCTTGATGGCGTCAAAGATGCTTTCCATGGAATCGTCCACTGGAAGCACGAAGCAGGCTGACAGCTGACCCAGCTCCCGGCCGGCGTTCATCAGCGTCGGGGAATTGGGCAGAAACTCCAGGCGGGCCATCATGCGATAGAATTCCTCTTCAAGAGCGTCCACATCCGCGCCGGGGTCATGCTCACGGTCGGCTGCGGCAATAGTGCGCGCCACCCGGCGGAACATCTCGGCGGGGGTCTCTACCGGGTTGCCCTCCTCGTCCTTTTTCAGGTACCGCTTTTCCAACACCTTCATGGCGTTAGGGGAGAGTTGGGGCTGCAAAGGCAGCGCCGCGATGCGGGAGCCCTTGCCGGCGATCTGTTGGTTGACTGACATTTTAAATTCTCCCCTTTCTGCTTGAACGGCCAGATCCAGATTCTAGGCTGCGCTCCGGACGGAAAAACCTCCGGACGGCGCCGCCTGCTTCCGGGCCCCCACCACCCAAAAGAACAGTTGACCCAACGCTACAATTCTGATAATTCACGCTGGAACTCTTCCACGTCTTCGAAATGCCGGTAAACCGACGCGAACCTGACATAAGCCACCTTGTCCAACACCTTCAGCTTTGCCAGCGCCAGTTCGCCGATCTCTGCGGACGGCACCTCGGTCTTGAACTCGTTCCGCAGCTCTGCCTCGATGCCGTCCACCAGCTTCTCCAGGGTATCCGCGTCAATGGGCCTTTTTTCGCAGGCCCGCATGAGGCCCCTGAGAAGCTTCGAGCGCGAAAAGACTTCCCTTTCCCCGGTCCGCTTGATCACCGCCAGGGGCGTTTCCTCGACTCTTTCATAGGTAGTAAAGCGGCGCTGGCAACTGGTGCATTCACGCCGGCGCCGGATGGCGTCCCGCGCCTCATCGTCGCGGGAATCGACTACTCGTATCTCCGTGGAGTCGCAAAAAGGGCACTTCACCTGTCATCCCGATGCCGACTACATATTGATGCCGTCCCGCCACAATATACTACATTTCGTGGTTGGAAGATCAATTCCTGCCGTGCAAACTGAATGCTACATCCGCGTATGACCCGGGTAAAGAGCCCTCTGAAAAAGTTTATTGCGCAAATTGCGGTATTTACTCCGGGGCAAAAGCTAACCCTTGAGTTGAGCCTTATTTATTAACCGGTCATGGGCTCTCCGGGTATGGTTGACTAGGAGA
>JAJYIN010000009.1 GCA_021790075.1 Actinomycetes bacterium
CTTCCCGGCTCTTAATGAACCCGAAACCTGGAACGGATTTCTTACCCGTAAACATACCTATGGAATATTTACAATTACTGGTTATAATATTATTGTTCCACCGAGGTCAGGCCTTGATTGACGCGGCTTTTGGCTCCCTAGCTTACGATTAGGTTCCCGTAGTGAACTTACCGAAGGTCGTGGTTGAAATGAGTTTTTCCGGCAATTTGGCAAGACTGCAAGAAGCTTCTCCAATGAAGCTTGCCTCTGCCGGCCTGAGCTCTCTTCTTGTGTGGGTCCGGGTTACCATTCCCATGATTTGCCTGGCCACGCTTTGGTCAACGGCCGGCCACGATCTTTTTGCTTTAGTCCTGTTATTCATAAGCGCTGTTGATGTTGCGGCAGTGGGTTTGGGGCCACGTTCGTTTTTACGCCTTAACCTGTTGGACGCCCGTTACGCTGTTGTTCGTGACGCCATCTATGCGCTGGCGTTTTATATGGTATTCATAAATACGCCCGGCATCCCCGCTCTGGCTCTGGCTCCTTCGGTGCTAATTGAAAGTTATGTGGTTTTCGGGTCTCAGATATTTATCCGTGCGGTCATGGTTGAGCTTTTGCTCACAACTGTACGCATGGCAGTAATGTTTTTCCGGTTTCAGCAAGGGTGGCGTCCTTATTGGGCTATCGGCATAGGCGTGGCTACTATAATGGCCGGATTATTGGGCATGGAAATTACACGTCTTCAGCAGTTGCGGTCAGACATTATTCTTGAGCGCCGGCGGCTAAAAGAGACCCTGACTGAAATGCTCACCACGACGCTGTCGCCTAGCGGCATTGGTGCAGGAGTATTAAGCCAAAAGGGCGTAGACCAAATGCTGGATGAATTCTGTCAGGTAGCCGATAGGGCCAAAGGCCGGGAAATAGGTCTGACGTTGGCTAAGGTCATTGCCAGCAAGCTGGAGGCGTCAAGCTTGTTGACTTCCCGTGAGTTTGAGGTGCTAAGCTTGGTTGCCAAGGGCAAATCATATCGCCAAATTGCCCAGATTCTTTATGTTAGCAGCGGTACCGTTCGCGCCCATGTGGCCGGCATCATGCGTAAAGCTAACGTGCATAGCCGCGACGAGATGGTGGATTGGGCCAAAAAGCACCACCTTTTGCCTGCGGATCAAAATGATGAGCCCTCGTTTGCCGACACATGAGGGGTATTCGTCGAGTGGGGTTGGCATCTTACCGCCAATAGCCATGGTGGTGGGCGTACCTGGATTCGAACCAGGGACCTCATCCTTATCAGAGATGCGCTCTAACCAACTGAGCTATACGCCCGCCGTGGCGCGCCGGGAAGGCGCGAGGTTCCGGCTAGTAAGTTTAGCACAACCGGGCTTGGGCCTTGCAAGCCGGCGGGCCGGAGTCGGCCGCTTTCCACCGTCCATCTCGCCGGGCCTCACATCTGAAGCCCTCGCCGCCTTCCTTCACGCGTCGCCTGCCCCTTCGTTATGATTACGGTCCCCACCCCGGGGGAAAAACCAACTGGTGGTGTGGCAAGCTTGGCACCTCTCTTCTATAATGGAATTCATGGGGGAGATTCATATGAAAGAAATGGTCCTCTACGGCATCAGCTTCGATGTGATCGGAAAGCAGCCGATCATCCTGCTCAAGACGGCCGACGCCAACAAGTTCCTTCCTATCTGGATAGGCCACCAGGAAGCCGCCGCCATCCTGATGAAGCTCCAGGGTACCGAGCTGCCGCGCCCGATGACACACGACCTGATGACCTCGATCATCAACCACCTCGACGCGGAAGTGATCAAGGTGACGGTGACCGAACTGAGGGAAAACACCTTCTACGCCCTGCTGACGCTGAGGCTGGCCGGCGGCGACGTCGAGGTCGATTCGCGGCCGAGCGACGCCCTCGCCCTGGCGGTGCGCACCAACGCCCCCATCTATGCCGCCGAGAAGCTGGTGGAGGACAACGCCATCGAGTTCGACCACGAGGTGGAGGACGCCGAGGAGGTCGTGGAGAAGTTCCGTGCTTTCCTTGATAACGTCTCCCCTGAGGATTTCAACGACTAGCCCTCCTCGCCGCCGGGTTTTCCGCAGGGACGCGCTGGCCGCGGTCCTTTTTTATTGCTCCTGCACGCCCAGGGCTGCTTTCACCGCTTCCAGGAACCCTTCCACCATGCGGCCGTTCACCACTACCACATTGTCAATTGCCGCCATCGCTTGCCGGAGCCCCGGGTTGTCGTCCTGGGAATTGGCCATCAGGTAAAGCATCTTCACCGCGCCCGCCATTTCCAGGTCCTGGGCCGAATCGCCGCAGGCGACCGCCTCGTCCCGGGCTGCGCCCGCCATTTCCAGGTCGATCCTGATGGCGGCGCCCTTCCCGGCCTGGCGCGGGATGAGATGGTAGGCGTGCAGCTCCTCGACGCCCATGCCGTAGCCCCGGTCCTCGATGATGCCGTTGTCCACCACCCTGAGCTCGTCCAGCCCACCGCCGGCCAGCAGGGCGTCGGCCTCGGCGACGTCGATGTAACCGCGCATCAGGTGGGAATAATCATGGGCCCTGAACCACGGGTCGTGATAAACCAGCCGGCCGCCATAGTGTTCCAGCAGCAGGCGGGGAGCGCCGGTGGCGGCGATCTCGTCGAAAACACGATCTCCCCCGGAGCCGAAGGGCCCGCAGTTGACACGCATCACCCGGCCTCCCTCACGCACCACGACGCAGCCGGATTCGCAAATATAATTCTTCACGCCCAGCAGGCGGGCGTCCTCATGAAGCAGGGAAACGCTGCGGCCGGAAACGATGGTCACATTGGCGCTCCGTGAACGGCAAAGCCCCAGCGCCGTGGCGCCGGCCTGCGTGAACCTCCCCGCGGCGGTCCGGAACAGGGAGCCGCCGGCCCCCAGCATGGTGCCGTCCAGATCGGCATAGATGATGCGTACCGGCCGGTCCGCCACTTACGACGCCGCCTCGCGTCGGCGGCCTTCGCGCGCACGCCGGTACTCCGCCAGCGTTTTCAGGGGCGGCCGCTCCGCCACCTGTATTTCCCGCGAATCCAGGCCGTAGCGGCCCTGGTCATAGCTGATGCCGTGGTAGGAGGTGACGGGTTGTTCGTGGAAATCCATCCTGCCTTCCTCGTTCAGCCGCCGGAAGACCGCCTGCATGATGCCGAAGGCCATCCGCCCCAGCGCTTCCGTGCTCTGGTTGTGGTGAACGCGGCGCCGGAGATCGGTCTGGGCCATGGACCCGAGGCCGTATTTGCGGTAAATGTCGATGTTGAGCCCCATCTCGACGCCGTAGCCGGTGAAAAAGGGGACACTCTCGAGGATGTGGCGGCGGCCGGCGTATTCGCCCGAAAGCGGCTGGATGAGTCCGGCGAGCTCGGGATAAAACAGATTGATGAGCGGGCGGGCGCAGATTTCGGTGACACGGCCGCCCCCCGTTTCCCGCTTCATCTCTCCCAGAAACAGCGGCCGGCGGTAATAACCCTTCACGAACCCGACCCCGGGCTCCCGCAGCAGCGGCCCCAGGAGGCCGTAGATGAAGTGGGGCGTGAAATTCCTGATGTCGGAATCCACCCAGACGACGATGTCGCCGGTGAGCGGCACCAGGCTCTTCCATAGCGCCTCCCCCTTGCCGTACGCCCGCGGCTGTCCGGTCAGGTACTCGTCGTCGAAAAAAACCTCCGCCCCCATCCGGGCCGCCACGGCGGCGGTAGCGTCGGTGCTGCGCGAGTCGATGATGGCCAGCTGATCAACCAGCTGGTGGCGTTTCATCAGCGAGCGGCGGATGACCGGCAGGATGTTGGGAATGGTGCCGGCCTCGTTCTTTGTCGGCAGGCAGACGCTGATGGTCAGGCCCTGCTCCCGCTTCAGCCTCACCAGTTCCCGCACGTCGGAAAATTCCGAGTAGTGGTACGTCCGCTGTTCGAACCACTCGCTGAGCTTCATGCCGCTCCTCATGCCCCTCCTTCTGTTCCGCCTCCGGAAGAGTCAAAGGTCGCGGAAAGAAATCAGCCGCACCCCGGCGGCTTCGATCGCCCTGGGAAACTCTCCGGAGACCAGCCCCTCCATCTCTGCCTGGCGCAGGCTGTTATAGCTGGTCACCTGTGCCAGCCGCTCATCGGCGTAACCCGGGTGGCACATGAACTCCAGGCAGTCCCCGCCGGCTGCGAGCTCCCTGGCCAGCCAGCCCGCCAGACTTCTACTTCCCATAACCTCGATTCCGGAAAACCTGTCGGGTGTTTTTAACGCCCCGGCGCCCGCGGGCAGCCGGGCGGCGGCCGCGATGGCCAGAGCCTTGGGGCTGCGGGCGCGCATGCGGTATCCCCGCATGCGGGAAATGCCAAGGGCCGGCGCCACCCTGCCAATCACATGGCGCAGCCGCGGGTGGGCATGGAGGTGGTGATGACTGTCGATGTGGGACGGCCGCAGGCCCAGCTCGAGGCAGCGCCCGATCTGGGCGGCCAGTTCCGCCTTCAGCTCGCCGGTCCGCGCCCGGCCCGTTGACAGCCGTACAAGCGCGGCCGCCAGGCCGGGAAACTGGCCTCCTTCCCCCAGCAGCGAGGGCACCTGCTCCGGCGGCGCCGCCGGCGTTCCCGAGGTGATGTTGAAGTGGAGGCCGACGCCCAGGGCCGGATTCGCCGCCGCCAGTGACGCCGCCGCTTCCGCCGCCTCCCCGTTTACCAGCAGCGTGGCGCTGCTGACGGCGCCGGCCTGATGGCATTCGATGACGGCGCGGTTGACCCCGCCGGTCAGCCCGAAGTCGTCCGCATTGACAATCAGCCTTTTCATTTCCACCGCCCGCGGTTTTAGAGATTCTTCCCCTGGGGGATAATTGACAATAGCACGGCGCCATGGCCGTGCCGGTCCATTTTACAATCTCTGGAAAGAGGTGGGATAGATGGCAGCGGCTTACGTCCTTATCAATACTACCCCCGGGAAGACCGGTGAGGCGCAAAAGGAGATGCAGGATATCCCGGGCGTGAAGAGCGCCCACGTGGTCACGGGCGCCTACGACATCGTCGTCTATATCGAGGGCGGCGACATCAGCGAACTGGGGAACAAGGTAGTTTCCCAGATCCAGGCCATCGGCGGGGTGTCGCAGACGATGACCTGCGTGGTCGTCGAGCTTCCCTGAAAACCTTAAGGTGCCTGAACCCATTTTACGCCCCCGGCGTCAGAACTTGTGAAGCTTCGGAACAAGGTGCCCCGGACAGCGGGTTCTGCCTGGGGCTGCCTGACCGGGGCCAGTGCAATCCGAGATTTGAAAGGAGTTCGCCCCTTTCTGGGGGGCGAGGGCGAAAATGGCAAGGGTATTTGTGATCGGGGGCAGTTTTGCCGGGCTTACCGGGGCATTGGAGGCAAAACGCAGGCTGGGGAAGGACCACGAGGTAATCCTCATTTCCAAGACGGAAGATTTCGTCTACATTCCATCGCTCATCTGGGTTCCCTTTGGGTGGCGTGACGTCAAGGACCTGAGCATCCCGCTGAAACCGGTGCTGGACCGCGCCGGCGTTGAGTACGTCCATGCGGAAGTAACAAAGGTAGACCCGGAAGCCAACCACGTTTACACCAGCGCCGGCGATTATGATTACGACTATCTGCTGGTCGGCTCCGGCGTCAGCACCCGCTTCGATCTGATCGAGGGGCTGGGTCCGGACAAGAACACTTATTCGGTCTGCACGCCCGGCCACGCCGAGCACGCCCGGAAAGGCTTCGAAAAGCTGGTCCGTGACCCGGGTCCGGTGGTCATCGGCGCCAGCCAGGGCGCCAGCTGCATGGGCGCCGCCTACGAGTTCCTGTTCAATTTCGAGTATGCCTGCCGCAAAGCCGGGGTGCGCGACCGGGTCGACATCACCTGGATCACGCCCGAGCCATTCCTGGCCCACTTCGGCATCGACGGCATGGCGGGCGGCGAGCAGCTGGTCAAGGTCTTCATGAAGAAGTTCAAAATCAACTATGTGGTCAACTCAGAGATCGAGGAGATCACCGCCGGCGCCGTGGTGCTCAAGGACGGACGGCGGCTGCCCTATAAGTACTCGATGATCATTCCGCCGTTTAACGGCGCCGGCTTCGTGAAGGAATCCGGCGACCTGGGCGACGACAAGGGTTTCATCCCGACAAAGGACACCTACCAGCACCAGAAATACCCGCGTATCTTTGCGGCCGGCCTGGCGGTGCAGCTGGCGCCGCCGAAGGCGACCCCGGTGCCTACCGGCGTCCCCAAGACCGGTTTCCCCTCGGACGAGTCCGCCAAGGTGGCGGCGAAAAACATCGCCAAGCTCATCCATGGAGACCCGGACCTGCACGCCAAGCCGATGGGCAAGATTCCGGGCCTGTGCGTGCTCGACGCCGGGCACAAGGAAGTCATCATCGTTTCCAACCACCTGCTGAAGCCGCGCCAGTTCGCGGTGATGCTGCCCAACCCGCTGGCCAACGTCGCCAAGAGAGGGCTGGAGAAGTACTTCCTCTGGAAGACCCGTAAGGGCAAGTCTTACCTGCTCTAAAGCGGCGGGGGCGGGCGGCGGCTCAGCCCGGACGGGACCGGTTAGGCATGAGGCCCGTCCTCCACATGACAATTCATCTCCCAACCAGCAGAGACGCGCCCTCAAGGGCGCGTCTCTGTGTTTACAGCTTGGTCCGGGGGTCCCGCCCTTTCCGGGCGCGGCGTCAGGCGCCGGCCAGGAACTCTGGCGCCTCGAATTCCGCGGTGGGAACGGCCGCCTCGTGGCGCGGGTGCTCCTCGCGCCGCGGCTGTGCCTCGTGGCGTGCCTGGGCGGTAACCGGGCGGTCAAACCCGGTGGCGATCACGGTTACCTGGATCATGTCATGGAGGCTGTCGTCGACAACGGTGCCGAAGATGATGTTGGCGTCCTCGGCGGCCGCAGCGGCCACCACCTGGGCGGCCTCGTTCGCCTCGTGAAGCGCGACGTCGTTGCCGCCCTTGACGTTCAGCAGGATGCCCCGGGCTCCCTCGATCGACGTTTCCAGCAGGGGCGACCCGATCGCCTGCCGCGCTGCTTCTTCGGCGCGGCCCTCGCCACTGGCGGTGCCGATGCCCATGAGGGCGCTGCCGGCGCCGCTCATGATGGTGCGCACGTCGGCGAAGTCCAGGTTGATGAGGCCCGGCAGGTTGATAAGGTCGCAGATGCTCTGCACGCCCTGCCGGAGCACGTCGTCAGCCACGCGGAAGGCGTCCAGCAGGCTGGTGCCCTGATCGACGACCTGCAGCAGCCGGTCGTTCGGCACGATGATGACCGTGTCGGCGGCCTCGCGCAGGCGGCGGATGCCCTCCTCCGCCTGGATGTTGCGCTTGGTGCCCTCGAAGCTGAACGGGCGCGTGACGATGCCGATGGTCAGCGCCCCTGACTCCCGCGCCAGCTCGGCGATGATCGGCGCGGCGCCGGTGCCGGTGCCGCCCCCCTCGCCGGCGGTGATGAATACCAGGTCCGCGCCCCGTAGCACCCGTTTTACTTCATCACGGCTCCGCTCCAGCGCCTCGGTTCCCACATTGGGGTCGGCGCCGCCGCCGAGCCCCCGGGTCAGCTCTCCGCCCACGTGGATCTTCACGTCGGCTTCGCACATCTGCAGCGCCTGGGCGTCGGTGTTGACGGCGATGAACTCAACGCCTTCCACCCCGGCATCGATCATGCGGTTGACGGCATTGGTGCCGCCGCCGCCGACGCCGACCACCTTGATGGCGGCCAAGTAGGCGGGTTCGGGGCGGGAAACGGGCAGCTCCCGCGGAGCCGGCCGTTTTTCCTCTATTGTTGTATTCTCAGATATGTGCTCCGTAGGCTGGAAGAGGTTCGATAACGCCCCTTCCTTCATGCTGGCTCGAATTCCCATTGAGCAACTCCTTTGCCAGGTTGCGATAGGTGTCCGCGGCGGCGCCTTCCGGCTCGTAAGCCATAATCGAGCGGCCCTCGACGGGGGCTTCCGCGAACTTTATGGTTTTCCTCACCACGGTGCTGAAGACGCGGTCGCCAAAGCTCTCCTTCAGAATCTCGATCGCCTCGCGGCCGTGGATTGTCCGGGCGTCGTACATGGTAGGGAGGATGCCCCTGATGTAGACGTCCGCGTTGAGGTGTTCCCTGATCATCTCCAGCGTCTTTTCCAGCTGCGCCAGCCCGCGCAGCGAGAGGTATTCACACTGTACCGGCACTATCACCGCGTCGGCGGCGGTGAAGGCGTTTATGGTCAGCAGGCCCAGCGAGGGCGGGGTGTCCATGAGGATGAAATCATAACGGTGCTTGACCTCCATGAGCGCCTTTTCCAGCGACCGCTCCCGGCCGATGGCCGAGGACAGCGCCAGTTCCGCGCCGGCAAGATCGATGCTGGCGGGGGCGATGTCTATCTCGCAGCGGCGGATAATGCTCTCGATGGACTCCCGGTGCACGAGGACGTCGAACATGCTCCGGGTGAGGCTGTCGGGGTCGATGCCCTGGCACATGGACAGGTTTCCCTGCGGGTCCAGGTCGATGGCCAGCACCCGCTTGTGCATCTCGCGCAGGGCGACACCCAGATTCAGGGTCGAGGTCGTCTTAGCAACCCCACCCTTTTGATTGGCAAAGGCTAATACTGTAGTCACGTGACTGCTCCCCGGAATATTTGCGGGAATGATGATTCTTTTTCTCCCCGGGCCGGTAAATTCCTTCATCAGGAAGAAAACCGTCGTCAGTCCTGAATACCTCCGCCCGGGAGGCCACCAGTTTATCCACAACCTATTAACACCTGTGGAAAGAGTGTTCGCTCCTGCTTTTTGCAGGTGTTTTTATTGCTGGGGCCGCTTCTTTTCTGGCGGGGCGCAATGCTGCTCTTTGCGGCCATTTCTCCCTCTGGTTATCCACAGGTCCTGTGGATAACTGCCTGCGCCGGCGCCGGCGCGCCGCCTTGTTTTCTCCCTGGAGCGGCTATAAAATCGTCGCCACGCGGCTCCCCAAGTTGCCCACTTTTTCGGCGGTGTCCAACCGGCTGCGCGTGGCCGGGGGCGTTCTTCATGCCTGCGTTCGGGGAGCACCAGCTCAAGCATTACTACAGGAGCACCTCCATGGAACAAGTAGATACCATCTGGCAGCGCGCCAAGGAGACCATCCGCGAGACACTGAACAACTCCACTTATGAGATCTGGTTCGAAAAGGCGGATGCCGCCGGGATGGAGGACAACACCTTTCTCCTCTCGGTGCCCAATGATTTCACCAAGAGCCGCATCGAAAACCGTTTCCTGCCGCTTATCAAGGACAGCCTGGAGGAGGTCGTGGGTGAAGAGCTGCCGGTACGGGTTGTGGTCTCCGACTCCGGCCGGGCCGGAGTCGACAGCAAGACGGCCACCATCCCACACAAGTATATTGAAACCACGGAGCCGCCCGTCCTGAGGGACCTCAACCCCAAGTACACCTTCGACAGCTTCGTCATCGGCTCCAGCAACCGCTTTGCTCACGCGGCGGCCCTGCAGGTCGCGGAAAACCCGGGCCGTGCCTACAACCCCTTTTTCATTTACGGCGGTGTGGGCCTGGGTAAAACACACCTGCTGCAGGCGATCGGACATTACGTGGCGACCCACAACCCGGAGCTTTCGGTCAAATACTTGACCGTAGAATCATTCACAAACGATTTCATCAACTCGGTCATGGCCGGGAAGATGGAGGAGTTCAAGCGCAAGTACCGCAACAACGACGTGCTGCTTATCGACGACGTCCAGTTTCTGGAGAACAAGGAGGGCACGCAGGAGGAGTTCTTCCATACCTTCAACACGCTTTACGAGGCCGGCAAGCAGATCGCTATCTCCAGCGACCGGCCCCCCAAGGAGATCGCCACGCTGGAGGAACGCCTGTGCAGCCGGTTTGAATCCGGCCTGCCAACCGATATCCATCCGCCCGATCTGGAGACACGCATCGCCATCCTGCGCAAAAAGGTGAACACCACGGGCGTCGTCATCGACGAAGGCTCCATCGACGACGTTCTGAGTTATATCGCTACCGGCATCCCCACCAATATCAGGGAACTCGAGGGAGCGCTCAACCGTCTATCGGCATACGCGCTCCTGACCAACTCCCGGATCACCCTGCCGCTGGCCAAGGAAGCGCTCAAGGGCATCCTGCCGAGCAACCTTGATACGCGCATCACCATCGATATGGTCCAGAACGAGGTCTGCCGCGCTTTTGGCGTATCAATGAGCGACCTCAGGGGCAGCAAGCGCAACCAGAGCATAGTCTTCCCCCGGCAGATAGCCATGTATCTGTGCCGCGAGCTCACAGACGCCTCCCAGCCACAGATCGGACAGAAGTTCGGCGGGCGTGACCATACCACGGTTATTCATGCCATCAACAAGATTTCCAAACTCATCAAAGAGGAGCGCGAGGTCTTCAGTCAGGTGCAACAGATCACCAGCAGGCTGAAACACTCCCGCCGGTAGGGGACAAACCGTGGAAAGCAGGGGGGAAGAAGTGGAGAAAGAAAGTGGAGAAAAACTGGTTTTCCCCTTTCCCGGCCGCCCCGCGCCCGCCAGGTCCCGCTTTTCAGGAACGTCTTCCTGGTTTTCCCGCTTTAACACACAACGTTTTCCGTATATAAATAGCTGTGGTTTGGCGGCTCTTTCCGGGATATCCCCGGAATCCACCCGCTTACTAATATAACTGCTGTTTTTTATCAAATAAAATAAATACATAAGCCGGAGGCCGTCTTCATGCAACTGACTTGCCCGAAAGATATCCTGCTCGAGAAGCTGCAAACAGCTTTAAAGACAGTCGCCACCAAAAGCACGATGCCGGTTCTGTCGGGAATGATGATCAAGGCGGCCGGCGCCGGCTCCGCGGAGATCTCGAGCACGGATATGGAACTCTCGCTGCGCCTGAGCCTGCCGGCCGGGGTTGAGGGCGAGGGCGCCTTCGTCGTCCCGGGACGCCTTCTCACCGACGTGGTGCGCAGCCTGCCTGCCGGCGAGGTGAAGATAGAGACCGGCGGCGAGCAGGCGCAGATCGTCAGCGGTCCCGCCAGTTTTCGCATCAACTGCCTGCCGGCGGCCGACTTCCCCCGCCTGCCGGAGATGCCGGAAGAGGGCGTCTTTGAGCTTGACAGTGCGCCGCTGGTTGATACCATCAACACGGTAGCGCGGGCAGCCTCGCGGGACGAGACGCGCCCGGTGCTAACCGGCGTGCTGGTGAGGTTCGGCAAGGACAGCGTGAAGATGGTCGCCACCGACAGTTACCGGCTCAGCGTGCGGGAAACAAAGGTGGCCAGCACCCTGGCGGAGAAAAAGGAAGTGATCGTGCCGCGGGCATCGATGGAGGAACTGGCCCGGCTGGCATCCGCCTCCGGGAGCGACAAGGTGCGGGTGGGAGTCGTTGACGGGCAGATCATGTTCCTGGCGGGAGACACCCTACTGTCATCCCGGCTGATCGAGGGCCAGTTTCCCAATTACCAGCAGCTGCTGCCGGACGAATTCAAGCATGAGATCGAGCTGGATAAGGAAGAGCTCCTGGAAGTGGTGAGCCGCATCGGGCTGATGGCGCAGAAGAACGCACCGCTCAGGATGCGGTTCTCTGACGGGCGGCTGACCGTCTCGGCCCAGACTCCCCAGGTGGGAGAGGCGCGGGAGGACGTCCCGGTGCCGTTCCAGGGGGAAGAGGTGGAAATCGGCTTCAACACCGAGTACCTGCGCGACGGCATCGAAAGTGTACAGGAGGAAAAGGTGTTCCTGAGGATTATCAGCCCCCTGCGTCCAGGGCTCATCAAGGGCTCCACTGACGACTTCCTCTACCTGATAATGCCCGTGCGGCTAACCGGCTGAGGCTCTTTTCCGCGTCAACCAGCAAGTTGTATTTAAGGCGCCTAAAACTCATTAACTTTCGCAACTGCCGGGAGGGAACGGCGGAATTCTCCCATGGGGTCACCATCATCGCCGGCGGCAACGGCGCCGGCAAGACCAGTCTGCTGGAAGCGGCACAGTACAGCCTCTGCGGGTATTCCTTCCGAGCCAGCCGTGAACAGGAAATGATCAGTAGCGGCGCCCCATTCCTGCGCCTAGAGACCGCCACCGAGTGGGGCAACGCCGTCCTTTCCCGCAGCGTTGGCCTGGAAGCCGGCGCGCCGGCCAGGGTCGACGCCGGAGGCGGCCCCAAGTGGCTTCCCGCCGGGGCCGTGCTCTGCTTCTCGCCCGACGACTTGATGCTTGTCAAGGGTGCACCGGCGTTGAGACGGCGCTTCCTCGATGACGCCGTAACGCGGCGCCTGCCGGCTTACCAGCGGCTCGTGACCGATTATCAAAAGGTCCTCAGTCAGAGGAACGTCTTTCTGCAACGGGCGCGCGCCGGCCTGGTTCCGCTGGCCGACATCACCCCCTGGGACCGGCAGCTTGCCTCTCTGGCATTGCAGATATACGAGGCCCGGGGCGCTCATTGCCGGGAGCTTCTACCGTGGTTCGCTGACGCCTGGCGGGGAATCGCCGGGCGGCCCGCTGGGGTTGACATTGCCTACCGCTCCCAGCTGGACGGGGTCTTCGAGGCGGCCGAGCCGGAAAAAGAGCTGCTGTGCCGGCTGCGCGACTCGTGGTCGTCTGATCTGGAGCGGCTTTCCTCCGGCACCGGCACCCACCGGGACGATGTAGAGTTCCTCCTCGAAGGCAGGAGCATCCGCCGTTTCGGCTCCCAGGGCGAGCAGAGGACAACGGTGCTGGCGCTGCTTCTCGGCGAGCGCGGGTTGGCCTGCGAAAACGGCTCCCGGCCGCCGCTGTTGCTGCTGGACGACGTCATGAGCGAGCTTGACCGGGAGCGGCGCCGCCGGTTGATGGCCATGCTGACCGGAGCCGGTGGTCCGGGAGACGGCTTCGATGAGCATGGTCTTTCCCGGCCCGGGCAGACGATCATCACTGCTGCGGACGTGGATCTGTTCTCAACCGCCGAGCGAGAGGAAGCCGCCATCTTTCATATCGAGGAAGGGCTGGTGACGGCATTGGGGGAAGGCGTTTCCAGGCGGGCAGGCGTTCATGGCTGACTTCGTGCGGATCGGAGAGCTCCTGACACCGGCGCGGAAGCAGATATGGAACCGGAATCCCCGCCTGGGCATGGGAAGCTTCTGGGAGAAAGCCGCCGGCGCCACGATCGCCTCCCATACGGCAGTCCGCTCCTTCCGCGGCGGGGTCCTGACCGTGAGTTGCGAGTCGGGCGGCTGGGCGTGCGAACTCAGGCTCGCGGCGGCCGAACTGGCAGCGCGTATCAACCAGTTGGGACCTCCGGAGAAAGTAAGCGAAATCCGCTTCGTACACCAGGCTCAGGGGAGGCCAAAATCTTGCAAATAGCGGGAATGTTTTCCCCAACGCGGTTTGGGTTTGACAGGCGCTTTGTGATATACTCCAGGGAGTAATTCCCACTGCCCCGCATGCCAATAACCGGAGGGTGAAGGTTGAAGGAGCGCCGCCCTGCCTAGTGTGCTGTTTCCACCTTCTGTTGGCTGTCCCCCAGGCACGGGCCCCGCTCTAATTTTGAGCCTGCAAACCGCTAACCGAGAGTAAGCTATTGCCAAAATCTAGTTACGAAGCCAAAGACATAACCGTTCTTGAAGGGCTGGAAGCAGTCCGCAAGCGGCCGAGCATGTACGTCGGCTCGACCGGCTCCCGCGGCCTGCACCATCTGGTCTACGAGGTCGTTGACAACTCCGTCGACGAGGCGCTTGCCGGCGGCTACTGCACCGAGATCGCCGTTACCATCAACCCGGACGGCGCCGTGCGGGTCACCGACAACGGCCGCGGCATTCCCGTGGGGCCGCACCCCAAATACAAGAAGCCGGCGGCCGAGATCGTGCTTACCATGCTGCACGCCGGCGGCAAGTTCGGCGGCGATGGCTACAAGGTGTCCGGCGGCCTTCACGGCGTAGGCCTCTCCGTCGTCAACGCGCTTTCCGAGTGGCTTGCGGTGGAGATCCGCCGCGACGGCTACGTCTGGACTCAGGGTTACGAGCGGGGCGCCCCCAAGGGGCCGCTGACCAAGGGCAAGGCAACCAGGGAGACCGGCACCACGGTCACGTTCCTGCCCGATCTGGGGGTCTTCGAGGACATCGATTTCAAGTTTTCCACCCTGGCCCAGCGGCTGCGGGAGATGGCTTTCCTCACCAAGGGTCTCAAGATCACGCTCACCGACGAGCGGGGCGACGGCCAGGAGGCTTCCTTCCATTTCGAGAACGGCATCCGCGATTTCGTCGCTCACATCAACTCCAACAAGGACCCGATCCACAAGAACATCCTTTACCTGGAAAAGGAGGGAAAGCAAGGCGAGGTCGAAGTCGCCCTGCAATGGAACTCCTCTTACGTGGAGAGCATCTTCTCCTTTGCCAACAGCATCAACACCCAGGAGGGCGGCACGCATCTTTCCGGCTTCCGGGCGGCGCTCACGCGCGTCATCAATGACTACGCCCGGGGCAAGGGAATGCTCAAGGAGAAAGAGGAAGCCCTGTCGGGCGATGATGTGCGCGAGGGCCTGGCGGCGGTCATTTCCGTAAAACTGCGGGAGCCGCAGTTCGAGGGCCAGACCAAGACCAAGCTGGGCAATTCGGAGATGCGCGGTTTTGTGGAGAGCGCCGTGGGCTCCAAGCTGGCGGAGTTCCTCGAGGAGCACCCCAGCGAAGCCAAGCAGATCGTCACCAAGGCGACCGCATCGGCCCGGGCCCGGGCCGCCGCCCGCAAGGCGCGCGACCTCACCCGCCGCAAGAGCGCCCTGGAAAACAGCACCCTGCCGGGCAAGCTGGCCGACTGCCAGGTGAAGGAGCCGGACCACGCGGAGATCTACCTGGTAGAGGGCGACAGCGCCGGCGGCTCCGCCAAGCAGGCGCGCGACCGCGCCTTCCAGGCCATCCTGCCCCTGCGCGGCAAGATCATCAATGTGGAGAAGGCCCGCCTGAACAACATCCTTGCCAACAAGGAGATTCAGGCGATGATAACAGCGCTGGGCACGGGCATCGCCGATGAGTTCGACATCGCCGGCGCCCGCTACCACAAGATCATCATCATGACCGACGCCGACGTCGACGGCGCCCACATCCGGACGCTCATCCTTACCTTCTTCTTCCGCTACATGAAGGAAACGATCGAGAAGGGCTACGTCTACATCGCCCAGCCGCCGTTGTTCCGGATCAAGCAGGGCAGCCAGGAGATCTACGTCGACAAGGAGAGCCAGCTGGAAGAGCTGCTGCTCCGGGACCGCCTCGACAAGATCAAGGTGTCGGCCAACGGTAACGGCAAGGTGCTGCCCGCCCTGTCGCAGTCGAAGTACCAGCGCTTCCTCAGGCTCTACAAGGAATATGAAGGCTGGGCGGCCAAGCTGCGCTCGCTTTACGGGCACGCCGTGGTCGATTACATCAGCACCCAGACGCTGCTGGAGAAGAAAAAGATCAAGAGCTACGACAGCTTCCGCGAGTTCCTGAAGACCAAGGCGGCTTCGGAGAAATTCGACCGCCTGGAAGTGGTGGAAGAGGACAAGAAGGAAGGCAGGATCGTCCTCCGCGTGACGGACAAGCGCACCGGCGTGGCGCACACGGTCGAGGTGCGCACGGAGCTGCTTGCCGGCCGGGAGCTCGCCAGCATGCGCGACCTGTTCGCCAGCATGCGCGACCTGCTCGGGGAGCCGCCGTTCACTTTCTCGGTGGGCAAGAAGGAGCAGAAGGCTGAGAATTTCGATGAGGTGCGCACCGCCATCCTGTCACTGGCCAAGGAAGGGGTCAACCTGCAGCGCTTCAAGGGTCTCGGCGAGATGAACCCGGAGCAGCTCTGGGAGACGACCATGAACCCGGACACCCGCACCCTGCTCCAGGTTTCCCTGGAGGACGCGGCCGCCGCCGACGAGATCTTCACGACCCTCATGGGGGACAAGGTTGAGCCGCGGCGCGATTTCATCGAAACGAACGCGCGCCAGGTGCGCTTCCTGGATATATGACAAACTCTCGCGAAGGAGGAGGGGACATCCATGCTTTTTATTTGCAGGAGGAAAAGCGTCAGCTTTTTCCCTGCAAATAAATGGTATGGTGTCCCCGAGTTTTTATGGCAGTCTCAAACCTTGACGGCAGAATAGAACCGAGAGAGCTCGAAGAGGAGATGCGCTCCTCGTATCTCGATTACGCCATGAGCGTGATCGTGGGCCGGGCCCTGCCCGACGTGCGCGACGGCCTCAAGCCGGTGCACCGCCGGGTGCTGTACGCCATGCAGCAACTGGGGCTTGCCTACAACAAGCCCTATAAGAAGAGCGCCCGCATCGTCGGGGACGTCATCGGCAAGTATCATCCCCACGGCGACGCCGCCGTTTACGACACCATGGTGCGCCTGGTGCAGGATTTCTCCATGCGCTATCCGCTTATTGACGGGCAGGGCAACTTTGGCAGCATCGATGGCGACAGCCCGGCTGCCTACCGGTACACCGAGGCGAGGCTTTCCAAGCTGGCCACGGAAATGCTGCGGGATATCGACGAGGACACCGTCGACTTCGCCCCCAACTTCGATGAGAGCACCACCGAGCCGGTGGTGCTGCCGGCGCGCTTCCCCAATCTGCTGGTGAACGGCTCCAGCGGCATCGCTGTGGGCATGGCCACGAACATCCCGCCCCACAACCTGGGTGAGACCATCGACGCCACCATCGCCATGATCGACAATCCGGACATCACCATCGGCGAGTTGATGGAGCGCCTGCCCGGGCCCGACTTCCCCACCGGCGGGATCATCCTGGGAAGCCGCGGCATCCGCGACGCCTATACCAGCGGCCGCGGCCTGGTGAAAGTCCGGGCAAAGGCCCATTCAGAACCGATCAAGGGCAACCGTAACGCCATCATTGTCAGCGAGCTGCCCTACCAGGTCAACAAGGCTTCGCTGATCGAGAAGATCGCCGAGCTGGTGAGGGAGCGCAAGATCGCGGAAGTCTCCGACTTAAGGGACGAGTCCGACCGCAGCGGCATGCGCGTAGTCATCGAGCTCAAGCGCGAGGCCATCCCCAAGGTCGTGCTCAACAAGCTCTACAAGCACACGGCCATGCAGAGCACCTTCGGCATCATCAACCTGGCGCTGGTGGACGGCGTGCCGCGCACCATGTCGCTCCGGGAGACGCTGAGGGCCTACGTCGCCCACCAGCGCGACGTCGTCGTGCGCCGCACCCGCTTTGAACTGGACAAGGCCCAGGCGCGCGCCCACATACTGGAAGGCCTGCTGACGGCTCTGTCAAACCTGGACGCGGTAGTCAAACTGATCCGGGCCGCCCGCGATGGCGAGGAGGCCAAGAGCGGCCTGATCAAGAAGTTCAAGCTCACCGAGATCCAGGCCCAGGCCATTCTCGACTTGAGGCTGCAGAAACTGACCGGGCTGGAGCGCAGCAAGATCAAGAGCGAGCACAAGGACCTGGTCGAACGCATCGCCTGGCTGAAGGGCATCCTCGCCGACGAATCAAAGATCTACCAGCTGATCAAGGAAGAGCTGCTGGAGATCAAGAAGATGTACGGTGACGACCGCCGCACCCAGATCGCCCCCAGCGAGGAAGAGTTCGACATCGAGGATCTGATCGCCGAGGAAGAGATGGTCATTTCCATCACGCGCGCCGGTTACATCAAGCGCCTGCCGCTGAACACCTACCGCCAGCAGCGGCGCGGCGGCGTCGGCGTCATGGGCATGGACGTCAAGGAAGAGGATTTCCTCGAACACCTGTTCATCACCACCACCCACCACTATCTCCTCTTCTTCACCAGTGTGGGCAAGGTCTACCGCCTCAAGGTGCACGAGATCCCTCTGGGAAGCCGCATCTCGAAGGGGAGAGCCGCGGTCAACCTGCTGCCCTTCCGGACCGGGGAGCGCATCAAGGCGGTGATTGCTACCAGAGATTATACAGATGCCAAGTTCCTGGTGATGGCCACCCGCAACGGTCTGGTCAAAAAGACGAGATTCCAGGAATACAACACCGTGCTCAAGTCGGACGGCATCATCGCTATCAACATCCGCGAAGACGACGAGCTGATCGCCGTGCGCCTCTCAAACGGCGGCGACGACATCCTGCTGGTGAGCGAGGACGGCCAGGCCATCCGCTTCAACGAGGGGAAAGTCCGGCCCATGGGACGGGCCACCAGCGGCGTCAAGGGCATGACGCTCAGGGAGGGGGACCACGTGCTTTCAATGAACGTGGCCCGCGACGACGCCGACCTGTTCGTGGTCACTGACGGCGGTTACGGCAAGCGCACCCACATCAGCGACTACCCGCGGCACGGACGCGGCGGCAAGGGCGTCAAGACGATCAAGAAGACCGAGGCCAAGGGCATGCTGGTGGCGGCCCGGGTGGTGCGCGACAACCACGAGCTGGTGCTCATCTCCGAGCACGGCGTGGTCATCCGCATTCCCGCGAAGGATATCTCGGTCATGGGCCGGGACACCCAGGGCGTCCGCATCATGAATCTGCGCGAAGGCGACAGGGTCAGCGCCGTCGCCCGCGTGGTGGCCGGCGCCTCCGGCGCCGCCGAGGAAGAAGTCGAAGCGGAGTAGCCGCTGCTGCTGCCCCCGAGGGGCCGCCGCAGCCCACGCCGGCGCGCCTGCTGTCCGGATAATTCCGGGGCGGGCTCCGCTTTCCCCCGGTTACCTTTTTTATGATAACCTTTTGGTCGCCCTGGACTTCCCCGGAAGGGTGCGGCCTTGCCGGGCATGGGCAAGTCTAGACCGGCCATGACATGAGCACGCTCAATCGCGAACAGATCAAGGAAATCATCCCCCACCGTGACCCGTTCCTGTTCCTGGACGAGGTGACGGAGCTCGAGCCGGGCGTCCGCGCCGTAGCGCTCAAGCATGTCAGCGGGGATGAGTATTTTTTCCAGGGCCACTTCCCCGGAAACCCCATCATGCCGGGAGTGCTCCAGATCGAAGCGCTGGCCCAGGCAGGGGCGGTGGCGGCGCTCTCCCTGCCGGAGAACAGGGGCAAACTGGTTCTGTTCGCCGGCATCGACGGTGTGCGTTTCAAACGCATGGTCCTTCCCGGCGAAACCCTCACACTCGCAGTCGAGATGACCCGCATGCGCGGCCAGATCGGCAAAGGAGAGGCCCGCGCCTCCGTCGACGGTGATCTGGCCTGCAAGGCCACCCTGACCTTCGTTCTGGCGGAGAAATAACCATGGAAGTCAGGCGGCCGGGAACGGCGACAACATTCAGCCCTGCGCAACCCCCGGTTTCGTGACTCCCCGGCGAGCCAAAATCGCGGCCGTGGGCACCTGCGTGCCCGAGCGTGTCGTCACCAATGACGATCTCTCGCTCACCCTCGACACGTCCGACGAATGGATCTCCACTAGAAGCGGCATCCGCCGCCGGCACATCGCTGCCGACGGCCAGGCTGCCTCAGATCTGGGCTCCGTGGCCGCGTCCCGGGCTTTGGCGGCAGCCGGAGTGAGCCCGGCCGAGCTGGACCTGATCATCGCCACCAGCATTTCTTCCGACATGCCTTTCCCCGCGACGGCATCACTGATTTCCGGGAACATAGGCGCCGACGGCGTCCCCGCCTTCGACCTTTCGGCGGCCTGCACCGGCTTCGTTTACGCCCTGGCTGCCGCCAACGCGTTCATCGCCTCCGGACAGGCCGCGAAGGTGCTGGTAATCGGTGCCGAGGCAGTTTCAAAAATGATAGACTGGACCGACCGCAGCACCGCCGTTCTTTTCGGTGATGCGGCCGGTGCGGTTCTGCTGGCGCCGGTCGCTGAGGGGGAAACAGGCATTATCGGCTTCGACCTGGGAAACGACCCCGGCGGCGCCGGCCAGCTCAGCATTCCCGCCGGCGGGTCGCGCCTGCCGGCATCGGCCGAGACCGTTCAGGAGCGGCAGCACTTCATCAAGATGAACGGCCGCGAGGTCTTCAAGTTTGCCACCAGGGTTCTGGCCTCCTCAGCGGGCAAGGTTCTGGATCAGCACGGGTTCCGGGTGGAGGACGTCGACCTTTTCATCCCCCACCAGGCGAACATCCGGATTATCGACGCCGCGGCCCGCAAGCTGGGATTAGCGCCGGAGAAGGTTTTCTCCAACCTGGAGAATTACGGCAACACGTCGTGCGCCTCCATTCCGCTCTGCCTCGATGAGGCGGCGCGGGCCGGGCGCCTGAAGGCGGGCGATTTGGTGCTGATGGTAGGCTTTGGCGGCGGCCTCTCATGGGGCTCCTGTCTGGCCCGCTGGTAATCTGAACGGGAGATCCAATTGACGAACAGAGTCTGTGACTTACTGGATATCGAGCACCCTATCCTGCAGGGAGGGATGAGCTGGGTGAGCGACGCTTTCCTGGCCGCGGCAGTTTCCAATGCCGGCGGCCTGGGGACTATCGGCGCCGGCGCCATGCCCGCCGAACTCCTGCGGGAAGAGATAAGGAAGGCCCGCGAGCTCACCACCCGCCCTTTCGCCGTCAACCTGATCATGATCAACCCCGAGTTCGAGAAGCAGGTGCAGGTGCTGCTGGAGGAAAAACCTCCGGTGGTGACCCTGGGCGCGGTTCAGAGCACCGCCGTGATTCGCTTGCTGAAGGAACAGGGGATCAAGGTGCTTCCGGTGGTGGCCGCGGTGGCGATCGCCCGCCGGGCGGAGGAGCACGGGGCGGACGCCATCATTGCCGAGGGCTCGGAAGCCGGCGGCCATATCGGCGAGACGACGACCATGGTCCTGACCCCCCTGGTTTCGCGGGCGGTGGAGGTGCCGGTGATCGCCGCCGGCGGCATCGCCAACGGCGCCGCCCTGGTGGCGGCTTTCGTCCTCGGGGCTGAAGGGGTCCAGATGGGCACCCGTTTCGTATGCGCCGAGGAGTGCACGGTTCACGAGGCGGTCAAGGAGAAGTTCAGGAAATCGGGGGACCGGGCCACGGTAGTGACCGCCCGCAGCATCGGCTATCCGGTGCGGACGATCAGGAACAAGCTCGCCGGCGAGTACGCCGAGTGGGAGAAGAAATACCTGGCGGGGGAATGCACCGCTATGGAAGTCGAGAATTTAGGCCTGGGGAAGCTGCGTGAGGCGATGCGCGAAGGCAACGTCAAGAGCGGCTCCCTGATGGCAGGCCAGAGCGTGGCGCTGGTGGAGAGGGTGCAGCCCGCCGCCGCCATCATTGGTGAGGTCATAGCCGAAGCGGAGCAGGTGGCGGCCTCGCTGCCCTCCCGGCTCGTCCTGAGCAGGTGAGGATGGGTCATGGGTAAGCTGGCGCTGGTCTTTCCCGGCCAGGGCTCCCAGGCGGAAAGCATGGGGGCGGACCTGGCACAGAAGCATGACGCCGCCGCCGAGGTTTATCGCCGCGCCGGCGAGTTCCTGGGCTGGTCTGTGGCGGAGCTGAGTTTCAGCGGTCCGGAAGAGCGGCTCAACCGGACGGAGTTTGCCCAGGTGGCGCTGTATGTGAACAGCGTGGCCGCTATGGCGGTGTTGAGCGAAATGGGCATTGCCGGCGATTTTGTCAGCGGTCACAGCCTGGGGGAATACAGCGCCCTGGCGGCCGCGGGCGCCTTTACTTTCGAGGACGGGCTGCGTCTGGTGGCCCGCCGCGGCGAGGCGATGGCCGCCGCCGCCCGGGAACATCCTGGGGCGATGGCGGCGATCCTGGGCCTTGAGGACCGGGAGGTGGAAGAAGTCTGCAGCCGGGCCGGCGACGTGTGGCCGGTGAACTATAATTGTCCCGGCCAGCTCGTCATAAGCGGGGAGACGGAGGCCGTGGCAAGGGCGATGGCTGCCGCCGGCGAGGCGGGAGCAAAAAAAACCGTGCGACTGCCTGTGAGCGGCTCTTTTCATAGCCCCTTAATGCAGGAGGCGGCGGATGTGATGAGAGAACCGCTGGTTGCGGTTGAGTTCAGGAACCCGGCGCCGCCATTCATTTCCTCCATCAGCTGTGCGTACGAAGGCGCGGCAGACCTGCCGGAGTTGCTGGTGCGGCAAATTGTCTCGCCGGTGCGCTGGCGCCAGACAGTCGAGCGGCTCATCGCAGACGGCGCCGACAGGTTTCTCGAGGTGGGAAACGGGAAAGTCTTGTCTGGCCTCATCCGGAGGATCAGCAAGGACGTGAACGCCGTCAATGTGTCTGACGCCGCCAGCCTCAAGAAGGCTCTGGAAATCATATGAGCGTTAGCGAAAAATATAATCTGGCCGGCCAGGTGGCGCTGGTCACCGGCGGCTCCCGCGGTATCGGCCGCGCCTGCGCATCGGAGCTGGCGGCAGCCGGCGCCGCTGTGGCCATCAACTACAAGAGCAACCGCGAAGCCGCTGAGTCCCTGGCGGACGAGCTGGGCGCCGCCGGTTTGAAAATTGTGGCGGTGCAGGCCGACGTGGCCGACGCCGGGCAGGTCAAAGCCATGGTCGCGCAGGTGGAAAAAGAGCTGGGCCCGGTCTCGATACTGGTGAACAATGCCGGCGTCAACCGGGACGGGCTGGTAATGCGAATGAGCGAGGAGGATTTCGACACCGTGATCGGCGCCAGCCTCAGAGGGGCATTCCTGTGCAGCCGGGCGGTGGCGCGGGGAATGATGAAGGCCCGCGGCGGCTGCATCATCAATATATCCAGCGTTATCGGCCGCCGGGGCAATGCGGGGCAGGCCAACTACGCGGCGGCAAAGGCAGGCATGATCGGCATGACCAAAGCCCTGGCAAAAGAGCTCGGCCCCCGCGGGGTGCGGGTGAACGCCGTTGCTCCCGGCTACGTGATCACCGACATGACCGCGGTTCTTCCCGAAGACATGAAGGAACTGATACTGAAAAACACACCTCTGGGCCGCCTGGCCATGCCGGAGGAGGTGGCGTCGGTCGTGGCCTTCCTGGCCTCGCCGGCCGCAGCCTACATCACCGGGGCGGTCATTCCAGTTGACGGAGGCCTGGGGATATGAGCGGGCCATTACCATCGATGACACGTTGGCGGTTGCCGGCGGTCATCCCGATCGACGGAGGCCTGGGGATATGAGCGCCCGCCGCGTCGTCGTCACCGGGATGGGAATCATCTCGCCGCTGGGTACCGGGATCGAAGCCTACTGGGATGCCC
>JAJYIN010000163.1 GCA_021790075.1 Actinomycetes bacterium
GAGCTCCATCTATCCGGGCTCCATCTTCCCGGCACAACACCATCTCTTCGCGATCTTTCCCTCCCGGAGCCGACCCGATTTTTTTTACAGACTTATTACATTTCCTTAACCCGTGTCTAACTTCCCCGGCGGATAATACGGGTGCAAGTTGATTACGACCGTAATCTCGACCGAGGAGGAACGTTGGACATCAAACCCAAACATCGCCTGGTGCTCTGGCTCGGCGCCGCGGCGGCCCTGGTGCTGATAATCGGCGTCAGCGTCGCCCTGGCCCAGGGGAGCGGCACCCAGTCAACGACGCCCGGCCAGACGCAGACCACTCACGGTAGGCCGGGTCCGAAAGGATGCCGCCGCGGAGCCTGGAGAGGACGCGGGCCGGGAGCAGTCGGCCAGGTAACGAAAGTAGAGAACAACACGATCACCATCAAGACCGCCAAAGGCGACGAGAAGTCGTTCAGTGTCAATGACCAGACCAAATATCTCAAAAGGGGTGGCGGTCAGGCCAGCCTGAACGATGTCACCGTGGGCTCGGAGGTGGCTATCCGGGCGGCAAAGCCGGCTGACAGCAACGGCAACCCCACGGCCAAGGCCGTGCTGATCGGTATTCCGAAGCCCGGCGAGAGGATCGTGGGGCAGGTCTCGTCGGTCAACGGCGACAGCGTCACCATCCAGACCCCAAACGGCGACAAGCAGGTGACGATCCCCGGTCTCACCAACGGTGAGAAGATCGGCGTCGTCCTGGGGCCGGACGGTTCCGTCCGCGGCCTCATGTACAACGTGCCGCAGCGCCCCGCCGGTCAGGGTGGCCCGCAGCCGGGAGCGAACACTCCCCAGCCGCAGACCTCGACACAAAGTTCCCAAACCTAGAAACCGCAAGGGACTGGGAAAATGATAAGGGCGGCCAACCCGTGGTGGCCGCCCTTATCATGTCTGTACATACACCCTTTCCCCGGGTCAAGTCCTATTTCTGCTTAAATTTCATTTCTGGCTGAACCTGTCTTCACTGCAGCGCCGGAATTCCTTTTTAAGGCCTGCATTAGTGCTGAATTATGTTAAAACTAATATGAAGGAGAT
Organism: Actinomycetes bacterium; assembly: GCA_021790075.1. Taxonomy (GTDB): domain Bacteria; phylum Actinomycetota; class Thermoleophilia; order BMS3ABIN01; family BMS3ABIN01; genus JAJYIN01. The sequence continues at coordinate 1,075 of JAJYIN010000163.1, forward strand.
TCGACGCCTGGACGGGTTCAGCATCTACCGTCTGCCCGGCCTGGTGATAATAGATATTAAAGAAGGTCAATATGGGAATCGCTTCAGTATTGGTAATCGAAGACGAGGAAAACATCGCGTCATTCGTTTCCATGTATCTGAAAAAGGAAGGTTACATCATCTATACGGCGTCCACAGGCGGTGAAGGAATGATGCTGGCGGCGGAAAAGGCGCCCAGCGTCGTCATCCTCGATCTGATGCTGCCGGACATGGACGGCTTCGAGGTCTGCCGGCGGCTGCGCCGCGATTCCGATGTGCCCATCATCATGCTCACCGCGCGCGATGCCTCCACCGACAAGGTGGTGGGCCTGGAGCTGGGCGCCGACGACTACATCACCAAGCCGTTCGACCCCCGGGAACTGGTCGCCCGCGTCAAGTCGGTGCTCAGGCGGGTGCAGGCCCACAGCCAGGCGCCGGCCGGGCCGGTCACGGTTGGTGACGTCAGCCTGGATACGGAACGGCGGGAAGTGACGATGTCCGGCCGGCCCGTGAAGCTGACCGCCAAGGAGTTCGACCTCCTCAACTACCTGATGCTCAACAAGGGCCTGGCCCTCAGCCGGCAGCAGCTGCTGGAGCGGGTCTGGGGATACGATTTTCTCGGGGATACCCGCACGGTGGATGTCCACGTCAACCAGCTGCGCAAGAAACTGGGTGACGGCGAGCTGATCGAGACGATCTGGGGAGTAGGGTACAAGCTGGCAGGTTGAAAAATGCGCGCACCGAGTTTTACCCGCAGCCTCAAAGGCCGCCTGGCCATATATTTTGCCCTGTCCATCAGCGCCTCGTTGCTCATCTCCGGGTTTGTGGCGGTGGCGCTGGTGCAGCGTTACCTGCACCAGAGGACCGTCTCCGATCTTAAGTTTCAGGCTGAAACCCTTTCGCAGCAGATCGAGAACGAGGGCCTGCCCCAGAAGCGGTACATCGCTGACCTGGAGCGTACCTACGCCACCCGCGCCCTGATCATCCCTTACCAGGACCAGGCGATCCAGAACCTGCCGCAACCTTCCGGGGCGCCCAGCGACCTGGCCCAGCTCAGCCGCCGTCCCCTGTCGTTCATTGACTGGGATCTCCTCAAGCGGGGAGGCACGCAGGTGAGGCAGACGCGGCTGCCGGACCAGGACCGGGAAACCGTCGTCGTCATCCATGGGATCAACGCCGGCGGCCAGCTGGCGGGAGCCCTGCTGCTGGCCAAGCCCGTCGACCTGCTGCAATCCTGGAAGCCGCTGGCGGGTTTCTTCCTTATCGCCGGAGTGGCTTCGCTGGCCATTTCCCTGCTGATCAGCTTCATGCTGGCGCGGCGGCTTTCGCGCCCGCTCCATGAGTTAACAGAGGCCGCCACCGCAGTGGCGGCGGGCGATTTCAGCAGCGAGGTAACCGTGCGTTCCGAGGACGAGATCGGCCGGCTGGCCGACGCCTTCCGCTTCATGACCGACGAGGTCCAGAAAGCCCAGGAACAGCAGCGCCAGTTTGTCATCAACGTCAGCCATGAGCTGAAGACGCCCCTGACGGCGATTGCCGGGCACACCCAGGCCCTGCGGGAAGGGGTGGCCGAGGATCCGGCGGCAGTGGCGGCTTCCCTGAAGGTGATCGACGCCGAAACCCGGCGGCTGAGCCGGCTGATCGAGGACCTGCTCAGCCTGGCAAAGTTCGACGTGCACCAGTTCGGCCTGCGAAGCACATCGGTGTCTGCGGGGGAGCTGGCGCAGGCGGTCGCCGACAGCCTCTCGCATCAGGCGCACGAGCAGGGTGTCAGCCTCACGGCCGGCTCAGCGGGGGCCCCCGGGGAACTGAAGCTGAATACCGATCCCGACAGGCTCCGCCAGATCCTGGCAAACCTGACCCAGAACGCCCTGGCGCACACGACTGCCGGGGACAGGATCTCGCTGACCACCTCGGCCCGTGACGGCCGCATCGACATCGAGGTGGCCGACACCGGCCGCGGCATCCCGGCCGGGGAGCTGCCGCATGTGTTCGACCGCTTCTACCGCGGCCAGGCGGGAGCCCGGCCCGGCCAGGCCGGCCTGGGGCTGGGCCTTTCCATTTCCCGCGAACTGGCCCGGGCGCTCGGTGGCGACATCACCGTCGATTCCCGGCCGGGCCACGGGTCGCGCTTCACCGTTTCCCTGCCGCGGGAAGCCACATCTCCCGGCGCGTCCCCCCGCGGTTAAAGTTGCCTGGGGGCCTGCCGATTTAACCTGCCGGTTCTTCCGGGCATAACTCCCTTGCAACCCGCTAGGACAAACCCTTATAATTTACCGTCACTTTTGTAAAGAAAGGCAGGTTGGGAGAGATTGCCAGACAAGGAAGTCATCCTCACATCCGAAGGTTATAAGCGCCTGGCGGACGAAATCGAGTATCTGTCCTCGGTGAAGCGGGAGGAAATAACCGAACGTATCCGGGAAGCTCGTGAATTTGGCGACATCAGCGAGAACAGCGAATACAACGAAGCCAAGAACGAGCAGGCCAAGCTCGAGATGCGGATCAGCAACCTCGAGTTCAAGCTCCGCAACGCCCGCGTGCTTTCCGGCTCGGAGATCAAGACCGACGCCGTCGGCATCGGCAGCAAGGTCACACTCAAGGACGTCAAGCACGGCGATACCTTCAAGTACATCGTGGTCGGATCCGCCGAGGCGGACCCGTCGCAGAACCGCTTATCGAACGAATCACCGGTCGGCAAGGCAATCATGGGCCACAAGGCGGGCGAGACCGTGAAGGTCGCGACGCCGCGCGGCGCCGCCAAATACAAGATCGTTTCCATCCGAAAGGCCTGATATGGCCGAGAGGCCTATGTCCGAGGCCGAGGAACGCCGCCATAAACTTGACCGGCTGCTGGAAGCCGGCGCCTCACCCTACCGGAACCGCTTCCCCGGCCCCGACCAGATAGCGCCGCTGCTGGAGCGTTATGCCGCCTTTGCCCCCGGCGACAAGAGCAACGAAAGCTACCGGGTGGCGGGGCGCGTCATGATCAAGCGGGAGATGGGCAAGGCCACCTTCCTGGTGCTCAAGGACGCTTCCGGCCGCATCCAGCTGTACGGCAACGTCAACAACCTGGGGCAGGAGGGTTATGACGCCTTCCGCCATCTGGACATCGGCGACCTCATCGGCGTCGAGGGCCCCGTCTTCCGCACCCGCCGCGGCGAGCTTTCCATCGAGGCGCATTCCTTCATCCTGCTGGCCAAGGCGCTCCTGCCGCTGCCGGAGAAGTGGCACGGCCTCACCGACGTGGAGATCCGCTACCGCCAGCGCTACCTCGACCTGATCGTCAATGACGATGTACACCGCGCCTTTTACGTGCGCAGCCGGGTGCTGGCCAGCCTCAGGCGCTTCATGGACGTCCGCGGCTTCATCGAGGTGGAGACGCCCATCATGCAGACCATCCCCGGCGGCGCCACCGCCCGCTCCTTCGAGACGCACCACAACGCGCTGGACATCGACCTCTACATGCGCATCGCCCTGGAGCTGCACCTGAAGCGGCTGCTGGTGGGCGGC